>NZ_JANSJC010000011.1:0-84108 GCF_047462375.1 Synechococcus sp. H55.8
ATACATCCAGAATCAGTCAGAGGGTGCTATCCATCCCCACCGTATAGACGGTGGGGAATTCCGCACCTTACGTTAAAGCCCAAAATCCCTTGCCTTGGGAGGGAAGCTTGGCTCCAAGCGGATAGACAGAAGGGGTAAGAACCGCTGTTGGAATAGGCCCAAGTCTCCAGGAGTACTTGAGGCTCAAGCCCTTCTCCAGCCCCCAGATAAAACTGCCAGATCCTCTTCGTCCAAGTCAGCAGGGATCCCGGATCGGATCAGCTCGGCAAAATCTTCGTTGGGCACCATCATACAGAGGGCGTAGAGACGGCCAGGGCCGGTGTTGTGGATTTCGTGGACACCGGTCGGCGGCACCAGGATGCTGTCTCCGGTTTTGATGGGGGCCGCTTTCCCATCGCAAATAGCTAAACCTTCCCCCTTGAGCACGAAAAACATTTCCACAGCCATTTGATGGCGATTGGGGGGCGTTCTGCCTCCCTCATCGAAAATCTCGACACAGAACGTTAGCGAGACTTGAGCATGAGAAGGATCGAACACAATGGCCAGACGATTGGTGTCGTGGGGGCTGATGCGATAGGCCTGATAATCGGCAGGAGTTTTGACGATTGGGATCACACAGCGGGAGAGCGTTTGCATCGGGATCCTCCCCTCAAGAGAGGGTGGGTGGAAAGTGGCAAGCGCTAAGAGGGGAGAGCTGCCAGCAAATCAGCAGAGGAAGCAACAAAGCCAAAGCACTGCTTGACGTTGTAAAGGGTGGCCCGCAGACAGTACTCAGGAGAGGTGGTGGCGGCGCAGTCTTCTAGCAAAATGCAGTCGTAGCCGAGGAAATTGGCGTCTTGCAGCGTGGTCATAACACACTGATCGATGTTCACGCCGGCAAAAAAGAGGGTGGTACGTCCGAGATTTTTGAGAATGCTGTCGAGAGGGGTGTCCCAAAAGCCACTCATGCGGAACTTATCCACCCAAATATCCTCGGGTTTGACTTCCAATTCCTCCACCACAGCCGCGCCCCAACTGCCGCGGGTGAGAACCAAAGACCCCTTTTTGGGCAAGGGATCCCCCAGCCCTACCCCCTCTCCGGTGGGATTGTAGACGTGTCGCAGGCCGGCGCTGATGTTGAGCAGGTCGGGCCGATTGCCCCAGTTGACCCACACGATCGGCACCTGGGCCTGCCGCAGGCGGGGCAATAGAGTTTTCAGGGGGCCAATGGGAGCTCGCGCCGGTGTAACATCGACGCCAATGCTGGCCAGCCACCCGTCGGGGTGGCAAAAGTCGTTTTGCATGTCAATGACCAGCAGCGCCGCTTTGGCCAGATCCAGGCGCAGGGTTTTGCTGGAGGTAGGCAGCAGGATGGGCCGAGGCTCTAAAGGCGGGCGGGTGATGTCGGCCATTGCGGCGTTCACAGCCCAGGCATTGGGAGGGATCCCCAAAGTCTTTAAGGGGCGGCTTGGGGGGCTCATCGGCTCTCCGCTCACGGGTCAGGGCAAGTACCTACCTACCTGCGCTTAACCTTAATGCACGACGGAGCTTACTTTGGAATCATAGGCTACAGTCTCTCACCTTGTTGACGCGCGGGATCCCGCCCGGTTAGTCGATAGGGGCTGGGGAAGGTTGCCACAAGGCCGACCAGAGATCCTGCTCTGGACTATACTGTAAAGGCCAAGGTTATGTAGAAATATGAACATTCTACGGCAGTATATCTTTCCCGCTCTCATCCTGCTGGTGTTCCTATTTACTCTGGTGGTGGTGAGCATCCGCTCGTTTCTGCCGGAAGATATGGCCCAGCCGGCCCCGGTAGAGGAAGTAACATCGATGGGTCTTGCCGACCTTTCTTCCGCGAATGTTTGAGGATGGCTGAACTGGAGATCCCTCTGCCTGCTGGTTACCGTTGGCGCATTGGCTCTGCTTGGGATCGGCCCTGGGTGCGGCGGGGATTGCAGGCCACCTTGCAGGAGTCTTTCCCCGAGCAAAGCCAGTGGGATCACCTGGAAGCGACCCTGGATCGCCTCTTTGACCCCCCCCGTACTCCCTGCTGGTGGATCCTCAACGAAGCAACAGGGGAGCCGGTGGGCGGCGTGTGGGCCGGCATTTCTACCGACCAAGCCACTCATCGTCGGGTGGCCTACGTTTTTTTGCTCTGGGTGGATCCCGCCCATCGTCGGCGGGGGCTGGGCAGAGCTTTGCTGCAACAGGTAGAACGCTGGGGATCCCAGCAGCAGTTGTCGGCCATCACCTTGCAGGTTTACCGCCACAATCAAGCTGCCCTTAACTTCTATAGGCAGGCCCACTTTGCTGTGCAAGGCTACTGGCTATACAAACCCCTCGGCCCTGCTGCCGCCTCCCAGGAACTGGAAGACTACGAAGTTTTGTAAAGAAGCTGGGATCTGCCCGCAGCCGCTCTTTTGATGAAAACGTGATGGAAACGATGGCATCGACTGGAGGGAAGGCCCATGTCCAGACCTGTCAAACTCAGTGAAGCCGAGATCCAGGCCAAGCTAGAGGAGCTGCCTGGCTGGTCTTTGCAGGAGGGGAAGCTGCATCGCCAGTTTCAATTTCGCTCCTTTGTGGAAGCTTTCGGCTGGATGAGCAGTGTGGCTTTGGTGGCCGAGAGCATGGGGCATCACCCCGAGTGGACCAATGTCTACAACCGCGTGCGGGTGGATCTCACCACCCACGATGCCGGAGGCATTACGGAACTGGATTTCACCTTGGCACAACGCATGAACGAGCTGGCTGGGTGAACACTCTCTCGGCAGCAGACTGAGCCGGGGATCCCTGCAAAGCTCCTTGGGTCGGGGATCCCTGTTTTGTTCATGGCTTAGAGTTGGGCCGAGTTTTGACACTCCCACTGCCTAAAGGCGGGGGATTCTTACGCAGTTCAAAAACAAACTCGTAAAGGCGCTGTTATTGCCAATTACGGGCTTTTCCGCCCCGCACTCCAGTTCGGGGCTACCAAGCTATCCTTCTGTGTTGGAAGCTGCCTTTGTCTGATAGACTAAGCCTAAGGTTAAGAAATGATAATTTTATGAACGTGCTGGTTGTGGGGGCAACGGGAACGCTGGGCCGTCAGGTGGTGCGGCGGGCCATCGAAGAAGGGCATCAGGTGACTTGTCTGGTGCGAAACCCGGCCAAGGCTGCTTTCTTGAGTGAATGGGGCGCCCACCTCAAGGTGGGGAACCTACTGCAGCCCAGCACGCTCCGAGCGGCGATGGAAGGCGTCGAGGCGGTGATCGACTGTGCCACGGTGCGGGTAACCGACACCCTCAGCGCCCGCCAGGTGGATTGGGATGGCAAAGTTGCTCTGATCAATGCGGCACGGGCTGCCCAAGTGGGCCACTTCGTCTTTTTCTCCATCATGGGTGCTCAGCATGAGTACCCCAATGTGCCCCTGATGAATTTCAAGCACCACATCGAGAAGTACTTGATCGGATCCCAGATGCCCTACACCATCTTTCGTCCGGCGGGCTTCATGCAGGGATTGATCGGCCAGTATGCCATCCCCATTTTGGAAGAGCAAATTGTTTGGGTAGCCAGCGAGAGCATCCCCACAGCCTACGTCGACACCTTAGATGCAGCCCGGTTTGCTGTGCGATCCCTTAGTGTCGAAGGCGCCAAGCAGCAGATCTTCCCTTTGGTGGGGCCCAAGGCCTGGACATCCCAAGAAGTCATCGCCCTGTGCGAGCAGCTCTCCGGCAAAAAAGCCAAGGTCAGCACCATGCCCTTGGGACTGCTGCGAGGAGCGCGTAAGGTGGCCCAGTTCTTTCAGTGGAGCTGGAACATTGCCGACCGGCTGGCCTTTGTCGAGGTGATTGCTGCCAAAGAACCCATGCATGCCGATATGACAGCTGTGTGCGAAACCTTGGGGATTGAACTGACCTCTCTGACCTCGCTTGAAGATTACCTGGCCGAGTATTTCCAAAAAATGTTGAAACGGATTCGCGAACTCAAGGTCAAGCAACCCAAAGTCAAGACGCCTTTCTAGGGCATTGCTCTTGATCTTCATAGCAACTTCACAATAGCAATTCCATAGCGACTTGATTGAGTAGCGGACTGGGGAGAAGAGCTGAACTGGGGCGCGCCCGTCCTGCTGGATCGGAAACAGCACCGGAAACTGGATCCACCCAACCGCGGATCCTCAGGTTTCCAAGGAGCTTGTTCCCATCTACCCTATAGAAGTAGTGAGGATAAAAAGCAAGGTGGTCACAACAACAGAGACCACCTGGCTACCCGCTCTTAAAGCATAGACTCTTACCTAGAGATCTCATCGGAAAGTTCAATTTTTATCTATCTCGGTTCTCCGCTAGGATGCTTTTTAAGATTTCTTGCAGGATCTCAGCGAGTGTTCCAGTTTGGCCAAGATCCCTGGCCGAAGGAGGATTATGAGCTTGAACGGGCTGATCACAACTGCATGGCTCATTCCCCTCTATGCCTTGGTGGCGTGGACGGGAGCGCTAATCTGGTCCCCAGGAATTACCCGGCGCACAGGACCCCGTCCGGCGGGCTATCTGAATGCGCTGCTGACTTTGCTGGCGTTCTTGCACAGTGTAGGAGCGCTGGTGGCAATTTGGGATCAGCCGTCGCAGGTGATTCGGCTGCCCTGGCTGCAGGTGGGGGATCTGGTATTGGAGCTGCCGCTGCAGGTCTCATCGCTAACGCTGGGGGCCTGCGCCGTGGTGACGGGGCTGAACCTAGCGGCTCAGGTGTACGGGTTCGGCTACATGGAAATGGACTGGGGCTGGGCGCGGTTTTTCTCCTTGCTGGGCCTATTTGAGGGGGGGATGTGCGCTCTGGCCTTGTGCGACTCTTTGTTTTTTAGCTACGTCATCTTGGAAATTTTGACTCTGGGCACCTACCTGTTGGTGGGCCTTTGGTTTAACCAGTCGCTGGTGGTAACAGGGGCGCGGGATGCTTTTCTGACCAAGCGCATTGGCGACCTGTTGCTCTTGATGGGGGTCATCGCCATCTACCCCCTGACGGGATCCTGGGAGTTTGAGGACTTGACGGCTTGGGCAAAGTCGGTGCAGGCAGGAGCTATCTCTGTGGATCCGACCTTGATCACTTTGGCGGGGCTGGGGTTGTTGGCTGGCCCGGTGGGCAAGTGTGCCCAGTTCCCCCTGCACCTGTGGCTGGATGAGGCGATGGAGGGGCCGATCCCGGCCTCGATCTTGCGCAACTCGGTGGTGGTGGGCACGGGAGCTTGGGTGTTGATTCGCCTGCAACCGCTCTATGCTCTTTCCCCAACCGTGCTGGAAGTGATGCTGGTGATCGGGGCACTGACGGCAGTGGGAGGAGCCTTCGTGGCCCTGGCCCAAATCGATGCCAAGCGGGCCTTGTCCTATCTGGTGAGCGCCTACATGGGCTTGATCTTTGTAGCGGTGGGCACAGGACACACCCAACAAGCCTACCAACTGCTGCTCACCTATGCGCCGGCGATGGCCTTGCTGGTGATGGCGCTGGGTATGGTGATCTGGAACAGCATTACCCAGGATCTGCGCTACCTGGGGGGCTTGTGGTCGCGGCGGCCTATCTCCGGCCTGTGCTTTTTGACGGGGATGGCCGGGATCATCGCCTTGCCCCCCTTCGGCTCCTTCTGGGTGTTGACGGATCTGTGGCAGCAGTTGGCGCAATCGGGGCAGGGGCTGTGGGCGGCAGTGGTGCTGGTTACCAATGCGGTGACGGCGCTGGGGCTGACGCGGGTCTTCGGCCTGGTTTGGGGGGGTAAGCCGCAGCAGATGAGCGAGCGTTCCCCAGAGGTGCATTGGCCAATGATGTTGCCCAGCACAGTCACCATGGGAGTGGCGCTGCACATGCCCATGATCCTGGCGGCGCTGGATCTCATTCCCGTCCTAGAAGGGATCCCCGTTGGAGTGATGACGGGATCCAGCTTGGCGGGCATCGCCTTGGGAGCCTGGCTGTACCTACCGCGGGAGCGGCGGCCGGTGGACTGGGCTTTCTTGGCCGACTGGCAGGATCTGCTGGCCAACGACTTCTACACTTCCAAGCTCTACCGAGCCAGTGTGGTGTTTTTGGTGCGCATCATCTCTGATGTCACGGCTTTCTTTGATCGCTACGTGGTGGACGGCTTGGTGAATTTGACCAGCTTGGCGGTGCTGGCAGGCGGCCAAGTCCTGAAATACACCACCTCCGGCCAGTTGCAGGCCTATGTGCTGACCATTGTGGTGGGGGTGGCCCTGCTGGGCTGGCTCATTCTCTAGGCTTGGGTGGTGGCAGGACGGAGTCCTTAGAAAAGAGGAAAAAGACGATGCTGAGTGCCTTGATTGTGTTGCCGATTGTGGGATCCCTGCTCCTGTTCCTGGGCTTGGGAGGGCGAAAGCTGGCGGTGGTCTTGGCCGCGATCCCGCTGGCCATCTCCCTGCTCCTATTTACCCGCTTCGACTTGCAGGCGACCGGCTTGCAGTGGGAGCAGCGGTGGGATTGGATCCCGCCAATTGGGCTGAGCTACTCCCTGGGCTTGGATGGGCTGTCTTTGTTGATGGTGGCCCTGAACGGGCTGCTCACCCTCATCGCCATTCTGACGGCGGAGCCGGAAGTGAAGCGGCCCAATCTCTTTTACGGCTGCATTTTGCTCATGAGCGGGTCGGTCAACGGGGCTTTTGCCGCTCAGAACCTGCTCTTGTTTTTCCTCTTTTACGAGCTGGTGCTGATCCCGATCTACCTGCTTATTTCCATCTGGGGCAGCCCCAAGCGGGATTACGCCGCCATCAAGTTTTTGATTTACACCGCTGTCTCTGCCATCTTCCTGTTGGGGGCGTTTTTGGCCATCTACTGGCTAGGGGATCCCCATACCTTTGAGCTGGCCGAGGTTCGCATTAGCTCTCTGGGCCCTGCTGCCCAAACCCTGACACTCTTGGCGTTGATTGTGGCTTTTGGCATCAAGATGCCGCTGGTGCCTCTCCACACCTGGCTGCCCGACGCCTACGGCGAGTCTTCGCCGCCGGTGGCGATCCTGCTGGGTGGGGTGCTCTCCAAGTTGGGCACCTATGGTCTGTTTCGCTTTGGGCTGCAGTTGTTTCCCCAAGCTTGGGCCGATCTGGGCGGGATCCTGGCCTGGTGGGGGGCCATTGCTGTGCTGTCGGGGGCTTTGGCGGCCATCGCCCAAAAAGACATCAAGCGCATGGTGGCCTACAGCTCCATTGGCCATATGGGCTATATCCTGCTGGGCATGGCGGCGGCCACACCGATTAGCCTGACGGGGGCGATGGTGCAGATGATCTCCCACGGCCTGATTTTGGCGCTGCTGTTTGATCTGGTGGGCCTGGTGGAGCGCAAGGTGGGAACGCGGGATCTGGACGTGCTCAACGGCCTGCTCAATCCCCTGCGCGGCCTGCCCACCGTGAGTGCCCTGCTGATTTTGGGCGGCATGGCCAGCGCCGGGATCCCGGGCTTGGTGGGCTTTGTGGCGGAGTTTTTGATCTTCCAGGGCAGCTACCAAGATTTTCCCTTGCCCACCTTGATCAGCATCTGCGGCACCGGCTTGACGGCGGTGTATTTTGTAATCCTGCTCAACCGCACCTGCTTCGGCAAATTGGACAACCGCACCGCCTACTACCCACGGGTGCAAGGTTGGGAGCGGATCCCGGGCTTTATCTTAACTGCCTTGATCGTCTGGTTTGGGATCCAGCCTATGAACCTGGTGAAATGGCCGCAACCGTTGGCGTTTACTCTATCCACCCAGGTGGCTCAGGCCCAAACCCTCATCTTGGCCTCAGCCGGCGACTTTGCCCATTCTCCCTAGATCACCTTCTCGGGAGGCGACCAAAGCAATCGGAGAACTTCCAGGAAGCGTCCAAGACCGAATTGAGATCTCGACGCATAGCCGCAAGGATCCAGAGCTTTTGAAGAGTTGGAGACTTCTTCCATGACGACAACCCTCACAACCCGCAAGCTTCCCCCTTCTACCCACCCTTTTGCGGATGTAGTCCACCGCCTCGAAGCGGGGGGATCCATGCTGCCGGATACGCCGGAAAACCTGATGCAAATTATCGGCCTTTACAAAGCCTATGCGGTGCCGATGGACTTCTACTGGCGGGATCTGCTCTACATTGCCGAGCAGGTGTTTGTGGATCCCTTGCCCTTTTTTAAGTTCATCATTCCCGAAGAATACCTAAAGCTGGCCAACCACTACGCGGGAGATAATGCAGATTTGCGCATTTGGCGCGGCCCCGCCACGGCCCACCCGGAACTTCTGGAGTTCATGGAAAAAGGGGAGCTCAAGCGCAAGCTGCCGCGGATTTTGCATCACCTCTGGCATGACCGCATCAACATGGAATTTGCTGAAGAATGTATGCGGGCCATGCTCTGGCACCGGGATATGGGGGGCCTGTTGGATCCCTATATGGATTCCGAGGAATACAAACAAAATGCCGACCGCGCCATCCGCGCCTACTGTCAGGGTAATCCTCTCTTGACCGGCCTGTACAAGCTCTTTCCAGACATGTTTCTGGAACTTTGCCGCCAGGCCACCATGTATTCGGTGCTGGGCCTGTTTTGGGAGATTATGGCCCCCGTCTTTTTTGAGATGAGCGACCTCTACGACGAGGGCAAAATCACCAGCGTGCCGGAGGCAATGAACTTTTTGGTCAACGGGATCTTCGCCATTGCCGGGCGGCCCATCTACCACCGGGTGCGCATTCGCGGGGAATGGTACGATATTGTGCCCAAATCCAAGGGATTTACCTGGCTCTACGAGGCGGCTTTCCCCTACGTAGAGGCCGTGTTCTATCGCACCTCTCCCTTCCGCGGCACCAAGTCCTACAACGCCCAGGCCAACGAAGTTCCCACCAACCAGTTGGACTTCCACTATGGGATCCTCTACGCCGACAAGTTTCCGGTGGCCACTGCTGGGATCCCGCCGACGCTTTTGCACCAGGATATGTACCACTTTTTGCCCCAGTATTTGGTGGAGTATTACCGCAAGCATTGCCGCGGCGAAGATGACATGCTGATCCAGCTTGGGATCAGCTTCCAGCGCTCCATGTACAACGTTACCTCAGCCGTGATCCAGGCGGGGAGGGCAGCTTTTCTCTATCCTTTGGACGATCCCAATCCGCGGCATTTGATGATGAACCGCCGTTATTTTGAGGGACAACTCAATCGCTTCACCCGACCAGAATACGGGATCCGAGAAGCAGCCCGCCTGTCCTACATTCAGGATCAGAACTATCGCTAGCCGACTTCAAGTGCTAGGCATTGACCCTTCCCCTCCTCGATTGTGTCCAGGCTAGGTAGCTCTGCAACTGCCTGTTTCTTTGGCTTTCCTATCATCCCAACTTTCAGAAAATAAGGATCTCGGCCATGCCTGATATTGTCGATATTGCCGTTTCTGCTGAGGGTTTCTCCACCCTAGTTACAGCCGTGAAAGCGGCAAACTTGGTGGATACTCTGAAAAGCCCCGGCCCCTTTACGGTTTTCGCCCCCACGGATGCAGCTTTCGCCAAGTTGCCCCCCGGCACCATTACCACCCTGGTGCAAAACATCCCCCAACTGACCCGCATCTTGTGTTACCACGTGGTGCCCGGTCGCCTGAAAAAGGCAGATTTGGCCAAGTACCAGAGCGTGGGCTCAGTAGAGGGATCCCCCATCGATCTGTTTATCGAAGGGGATGTGTTTGAAGTGAACAATGCCACCGTTATCCAGGCGGATATCGAAGCCGACAACGGCATCATTCACGTTATCGACACGGTGATCCTAATGCGGCCCCACTGGTTCTGGCCGATTATGAACTCTGCCTTGACTGCCTCGGCCAGAGGATAAACGGATCCATACCAAATCCTGAGTGCGGGTTGGGGAAAGTGTCCTTGTGAACACTCTCCCCAGCTAGAGGTTCTTGCTCTGCGTATCTCCTCACCTTCATAGGGTGAGGGTTTCGCCGGCAGCAATGTCGCGCTCTTTACTCCACCCGCAGATGAATCCGAAGCTTGTACTCGTCTGGCCCAATTCTCTGACTGAGGAGCTTTTCTCTATTTGAGGATGGAGCTTAGCGGACTCGAACCGCTGACCCCTTCAATGCCATTGAAGTGCTCTACCAACTGAGCTAAAGCCCCAGGTTTTCAGTTGATAGAAAAGGGAGCCCTCTCCCTTCAACTATCAACCATTCTTAGATCACCAGTGTAGCCTAAAGAAGCCGCTTGCTGGTGAAAAGTGCCAGGCACTCATCGTAGACAGGCGGTGGATGCTTGTCAAGAGCTCGGTGGATGGGTTCTGCCAGGCTCTCGGCTTGTGGCCACCGGAGGAGCTTGCCGGGTGATAGAACAGAGTCAGTGACATTGAGGGGCTTGTGACAGAGGAATCCCTGCTTAACCGCATTTTGGCGGCTTCTTTGCTGGTGGTCTGCCTGATGGCGGCCATTGTTGGCGGCACACGACCTGCCTCAGAGTCGGCTCGGCTTGGCCTGGAGTCGGCGCGGGGGGCAGATCGCATCGAGGTGGTCACCCTGGAAGGAACGATAGGAGGTCCACGGGGCTCGACTTTGGTAGGCCTGCCCACCTCTCCTGTGGAACAGTTGCGGGAGGCAGTGCAAGACCGCGCCGTCAAGGCTGTATTGCTGCGCATCAACAGCCCGGGCGGGGCCGTGGGATCCAGCCAGGAACTTTACCGTGCCGTAACCGCTCTACACGAAGCCGGCAAGCCGGTGGTCGCCATCCTGGAAGACATCGCTGCCAGTGGGGGGTACTACGTGGCCAGTGCTGCCGACAAAATCTATGCCAACCCCGGCACCTTGACCGGCAGCATAGGGGTCATCATCAGCGGCCTCAGCTTTGGCAAGTTGCTGGAGAACTACGGCATCGAGCCGCAGACCTTCAAAACCGGCGAGTACAAAGACATCCTCTCTCCCTTCCGCAGCGCCACTCCTCAAGAGCAGCGCCTTCTGCAGGGCTTGGTGGAGAACACCCTTGACCAGTTCATTCGCGATGTGGCCCAAGGACGCCAGCACCTGCCAGCAAAAGGGGCAGAGCAGGTGTTGGACGCAGAGATGATCGCGCGGCGACAAAGCTTGGACGAAGAGCGAGTGCGACAGTTGGCCGATGGGCGCATCTTCACCGGGGCGCAAGCTGTGGAGGTGGGCTTGGTGGATGCTTTGGGGGGATACACCGAAGCGGTGGAGGATCTGCGGCGCATGACCGGGGATCCCTCTTTGTCGCCCGCAGGTGGGGGAGATGGCTTCCAACGGGCACTGCGACGACTGCTCAGCCAGGGATTGTCCCCGCAAAGGCAAGCTGCTTGGCTGAGCCGGCTGTTGGCCGGCGACGCGGTTGCTGGGATCCCAGACGTGCCGCTGCTGTGGATGGCGCCGGAGCGGACTTTGCGCTAAATCTAATCACGACCGGTTTGGGTGTGGGGGGGTGAAGTGGTGAATCGAGAAGCGGTTCCGCAGGCAGTGCGGAGCAATTGGGGGGATCAGGGGAGCGCCCTAAGGGAAGGATCCCAGGGGGCAGAGCAGGATGGCGCCATCGACCTGGAGCTGTCAACCAGTCGGGCTTGGGTGGAAATCGACGCGGCCCAGTTGCGGGAAAATCTGCGGCTGTTGCAGGCCCGCTTGTCGCCGGATACCGAGATCTGGGCAGTGGTCAAGGCCAACGCCTACGGGCATGGGGCCCACTTGGTGGCTCCTGTGGCCGTTGCTGCCGGCGTCAAAGGGCTGTGTGTGGCCACCCTAGCGGAAGGGATCGAGTTGCGGCAAATGGGGCTGCAGGCTCCGATTTTGGTCTTGGGAGCTTTGAACACCTGGGCGGAGCTGCAGCAGGCCATGGCAGCTCGGCTGGAGGTCAGCCTTACCCGCGCCGAGCAAATCCCCCTGATGCGCCAGGTGGCCCGCTGGGCCGGGCGACCCGTCCCGGTGCATGTCAATGTAGATACGGGCATGACCCGTTTGGGGATCCCCTGGAGCGAAGCCGCAGCCGTGTGGGGGCAGATTTGTCGGATCCCGGAGCTGGCGGGCTGTAGCCTGTTTTCCCATTTGGCGACGGCAGACGAGCCCCATTCTCCGGCCATGGAACAGCAGCACGCCCGCTTTGCCCAGGTGGTGGAACAGATTCGCCAAGCCGGGGATCCCTTGCCACCGTTGCATCTGGATAACTCCGCCGGCGCTCTGGCCCGTCTTCACTACTCCCGCGTGCGGTTGGGGTTGGTCCTCTATGGCTTGTCGCCTGCTCCCCACCTGCCGGTGCCGGGTTTACAGCCGATCTTGCGTCTCAAGGCGCGGCTGACCCACATTCAAACCGTGCCCGCCCAAACCGGCGTGAGCTACGGACATCGCTACATCACCTCTCGCCCCAGTCGCATTGCCACTCTGGCCATCGGCTATGCGGACGGGATCCCACGGCGGCTTTCCGGCTGGCTGCGAGGATGGGTGCGCGGCGGCCTGATCCAACAGGTGGGCACGATCACAATGGATCAATGTATGTGGGATGTCACCGAGAGGCCGGATATACAGGTGGGGGACGTGGTGGAGCTGCTGGGCCCCAAGCTGGCAAATATGGGTTTGTCTGTGCAGGATTGGGCTGACCAGGCGGGCACCATTGCCTACGAACTGCTGTGTGGGCTTTCTGCTCGTCTGCCGAGAGTGTTGGTCAATGGAGAGGCTGCCAGCACCAACATTGTTTACTGAGCTGGGTACTCTAGAGGATAGGAGGTCGCTAGAGACTCCGGCTGGCCAGATCCCGCTTAAAGGGGAATTCGCCATCGGTAAGGGAAGCTACAAGGAGGCAGCCATGGAGACACGCAAACCCCTGAGGAGGCTGGAAAATCAAATGGAGCGGGCCGTCCTCGAAGCCATAAACGAGATGCTCCTCCTGGAAAGCCAGCAGCGCTACTGCTTCTGCGAGAGATTCTGTCACGATGCTGCCGCCCTGGCCTTGAACAATCTCCAGCCTCGCTACGCCACCAGTTTTCATGGCTCTCTTCACACTTTGGAAGCCATTCAAGCGGATCAGGAGTTGCAGAGGCTGATCCGGTTGGAGGTGGTGAAGGCCATGGAAAAGGTGGCGGCCAATCCCCGTTGCCCAGAACCTGACTGTCCTCTGCTGCTCGTCCAGACCGCTGACGCGACCGAGTTAGAGCTGGCCCCCAGCGACAATTGATTGCAGGAATGCCCCCGACAGTGCTACCCACTGCTGACGTGACCGTTTCCGCTTCGCCGGTGGCCTTTCTCGGCCCTGCCGGAACCTACACGGAGCTGGCTGCTTTGCTGGCCTGCCCCGAGCAGCCTCACCTGCACAGCCAGGGATCCCATCCCTTGGTGCCCTATCCGACGATCAGCGCTTGTTTGGAGGCGGTAGCTGCCGGCCAGCAACCCTGGGCGGTGGTGCCGGTGGAAAACTCGGTAGAGGGCGGCGTTTCCATGACCTTGGACGCCCTCTGGCAACTGGAGGGGCTGAGCATCCGCCAGGCGCTGATCCTACCGATTCGCCATGCCCTCATCGGACGTGCCTCGCAGTTGCAGCACATTGAGCAGGTCTATTCCCACCCGCAGGCTTTGGCCCAATGTCAGGCGTGGCTGAGAGCCCATTTGCCTCAAGCCACGCTGATCCCAACCCGCTCCACCACCGAAGAATTGGATCGCCTGCAGCAGCCCGGCGCCGCCGTCATTGCCTCAGAACGAGCTGCCACCCTCTACCAATTGCCGGTCTTGGCCTGCCCAATCAACGATCACCCCGACAATTGCACCCGCTTTTGGGTGGTGGGCCGTGGGCCGCTTTCGCCTTCAGATCGACAGGATGGGGCGCCCGCTTCCCCTGGAGGATCCCACACTTCCTTGGCCTTCAGCCTGCCCCACAATGTGCCGGGGGCGCTGCTGAAGCCGCTGCAAGTCTTTGCGGAGCGGGGCTTGAACATGTCGCGTATTGAATCGCGCCCCACCAAAAAATCGGCGGGGACTTATGTCTTTTTTGTCGATCTGGAGAATCCGGTCGGCCAGCCCTATCTGGATGCAGAGGTGATTGCGGCGCTGGAAGCGATTGCGGAAACTTTGAAGCTCTTCGGCAGCTACCCCGTGCATGACCTCTGCAAACAGGGTGGTCTATCCCAAGCAGCAGGAGCCCTGCTCTCTGAGACAGGGTAGCCTTTGAGCCCCATGCTCTCCGCCAGCTTGACGCCATACTGCTGCCACCCGATCAACCCGTAGCCGCCATCTCCAGTCACGGCCACGATGTGGCGGTCAGGATGTACCAATTTGGCGGCCAAAGCCCCCGCAATGGCGATGCCCATGGCGGCAAAGCCATTGGAGATGAGACAGGTGTTGGGTTTGTCGCAGTAGTAAAGGCGGGCCCTCCACCATAGACAGCGGACAGGGCAGGGGATAACTTTTTTTCTGAGCTAGGGGGCGGTGGGAACCGAGCTAAGCTCGAATGGAATTGCCCCTCAAAGCTTTCTCTCCTCTGGAGATGCCCATGCGGTTTTATGTTGAAGCTTTCACCGTTCACAAGCGCTATGCCCTGACCATCAGCCGAGGTACCTACAGTGAGGCTGCGCTGGCGTGGGTGCGGATCGAGGAAGAGGGGATTGAAGGGTGGGGAGAGGCTTGTCCCTTCTCGCTAAGCGACGACTGCCACCAGTCCCTGGACGATATCCTCATGGGCCTAGATGTGGCCAAAGGGATCCTGAGGCGCCACTCCCCCTGGGAGCGCCAGCAAATCGAGGCTCAGTTGCTGCAGGCCGGGATCCCGTCGGCGGCGCGGGCGGCGGTGGATATGGCTCTGCACGATTGGATGGGCAAACGACTGGAGAAGCCCCTGTGGCAGTTGTGGGGGCTGGATCGCTCCCGCATTCCGTCCACCACGTTGACCATTGGCATTTCCACCCCTCAAGCGGCCCGCCAGCGGGCCTTGGCCTGGATGGAACAGACCCAAGCGCGGGCCTTTAAGATCAAGCTGGGTAGCGACTTGGGGCTGAGGGCGGATCAGAACATGCTGATTGCTGTGCAAGAGGTGATCCCGCTGGGATCCTTGATTACAGTGGATGCCAACGGGGCTTGGACGGTGGAGCAGAGCTTGAGCATGAGCAACTGGCTGGCGGGGCAAGGGGTGAGCTACCTAGAGCAGCCTTTGGAGAGGGGGCAGGAGGCGAAGCTGATCACCCTCTGGCACGAGTCGAAGCTGCCCATCTTTGTGGATGAGAGCTGCTGCGACAGCCGCGATATTCCTGCCCTGGCGGATCGCGTCCACGGCATCAACATCAAGCTGATGAAATGTGGGGGCCTCAGCGAAGCCTGGCGCATGATCCACACGGCCAAATCTTACGGGCTGCAGGTGATGCTGGGCTGCTACAGCAACACGGCTCTGGGGAATACGGCGGCGGCCCACTTGGCCCCACTGGTGGATTATCTGGATTTGGACAGCCACCTCAATCTTGTCGAGGATCCCTTCGTCGGGGCCGTCCTGCAGGAGGGCCGTCTCATCCCCACCGACCGACCGGGCTTGGGGGTAGAGCTGCGGGAGGAGTAATGGGAAAGCCGGGATCCCTATCCAGCCAAACTCGGGTGGCCATCCTGCTCCACGGTGGCCTGCTGGGGGAGCACGGCAAAACGGGCTTGGGGCTGCTGCGCTACGGGCCTTTCCCGGTGGTGGCGGTGATCGACCGGGAGCAGGCGGGGGGATCCCTGGTTCATCTGACCGGCATCGCCAAAGCCATTCCCATTGTGGCCTCGGTGGCGGAGGCGCTGGCCTACCGGCCTGAAGTGCTCGTGATCGGGATTGCCCCTTCGGGCGGCCAGTTGCCACAAGCCTGGCGGGAGGAGTTGCGCCAAGCCCTGCAAGCCGGCCTATCTCTGGTGAACGGTCTCCACACGCCTCTGGCCGAGGATCCCCAGTTGCGGCAGTGGCTGCAGCCGGGAGCCTGGATCTGGGACATTCGCCGCGAACCCCCCAACCTGTCGGTGGGAAAAGCTTTGGCCCGCACCTTGCCCTGCAAACGGGTGTTGACGGTGGGCACCGACATGAGCGTGGGCAAAATGTCCGCCAGCCTGGAGCTGCACCGGGCCAGCCTGAGACGGGGACTGCGCTCCCGCTTTTTGGCCACCGGACAAACCGGGATCCTCATCAGCGGCGAGGGGATCCCGTTGGATGCGGTGCGGGTGGACTATGCCAGCGGAGCGGTGGAGCAACTGGTGCTGCGCTCTGGCTTTGACCACGACATTTTGCACCTCGAAGGCCAGGGATCCCTGCTCAACCCCGCCTCTACAGCGACCTTGCCCCTGCTGCGGGGATCCCAGCCCACCCATTTGATCTTGGTTCACCGAGCCGGCCAGACCCATATCAAAGGGATGGACTACGTGCCCATCCCACCTTTGTCCAAGGTGATCGAGCTGTACGAACAGGTGGCCATGGCTGCTGGTGCCTTCGCCCCTGTGCCGGTGGTGGGGATTGCCCTCAATACCTTCGGCTGGGAGGAAGAAGCGGCGCTGCAGCAGATCCGCCAGGTGCAAGCCGAGACCGGACGGCCCTGTACCGATGTGGTGCGCTTTGGGGCGGATCCCTTGTTGGAGGCGATTTTGGCGGCAGGATGACCCATAGTCTGCATCCGCCCCTACCGTCAGCTTGGCGAAGTCTTCGGAAATCAAAAGGCGAGATCCCAAGTCCACCCACTTCCTCAGCGCAGATCTCGGCCAAAGGGCAACAAGGACAAAATAATTAACTTCATGTGTTGTTTTGCAAAAGGGATCCCGACAATGGTGATGGCCAGAATCAGAGCCCAGAAGAGATGGTTAAGCACCAGCGGCCAGCCGAACAGCAATAGCCAGATAACGTTAAAGATCAGCAGCAGCGGGCTGTTGGCATCGGGATACTCCACCACTTCTTTCCCAAAAGGGGCCAGCACTGCAAACCCCAGTTTGATGCTCTGCCAGCCAAAAGGAATGCCGATGATCGTCAGGCAGAGGCTCAGCCCTCCCAAGATATAGCCCAAACCTGTCAGCAAGCCCCCGAAGATGAGCCAAATGATGTTGCCAATCAAGCTCACGATTCAGATCCTCCACCGTTGAGACCAGAGCCCTCCTGTTCGGCATCCTCACCCAAAAAACTGGGTCTCAAGACCCATCTTTGAGGACGGATTGATCCTAACAAGCTACTGGCCAAGCCGGGATCCCCAGATCCGCTTCTTTTCTGCGCTTTAGGGCTCCACGATCAGAGGCGCTGTGGCTCTATTCACCTGGCAGGGCAGAATGCGATTAAGAAAGCCGAGGATCCCCAAAACCAGGCCGACGCTGATCACCCAAAAGACCCACAACCCGCTTGCCCACGGTTGCGGCAAGTCCAAGGCCATCCCCCCAATCATGGGGCCAACGGCAAATCCTGCCGCCCAACAGAGGGAGTTGACCGACAGATACACCCCCCGCAAGTGATCCGGCGCCAAATCCGCCACCAAAGCAGAGGCCGAGGGGTTATAGCTCACCAACGCCAACGAGAGCACCACCAGAGCCAAGGCCGCCACCCCCAAAGCCGGCCCGGTTCCCAGCCCTGCCGCCAGGCCGCTGAGCCAAACCAGGAGAAATCCCACCCCCCACATTAGGGCGGATCCCTGCAACCCTTGGACGCGCGTGCGGCGGTTTAGCCAACGGGCCACCGGCATCTGCAGCAGAGCAATCAGAGCCCCATGTAAGGCAAACAGAATGCCGATTTGCACCTCTGGGATCCCTACCCGATTGCGGAAGTAGAGGGGCATGCTGCTGCTGAGCTGAGCGATGTAAGTGGTGAACAGGATATTCGACAGGCCAAACACCAAGAGAGAGCGATCCCCAAGGGCGGTTTTCCAACCTGCTAACACAGGCTCTGTCGCCGAACAGGTGGCCCGGGTTTCCCGGATGAAAAACCAGAGCACCGCCAAAAAGATTAGAAAAGTAACACCATCGATTACAAACAAGAGCCGATAGGCCCCCGTCAGAGCCACCAGCGTGCTGGCCATAGCCACCCCAAGGCTGAGACCCAGGCTATCCCCCAGGCGGTTGAGAGCGTAGGCTTCGTTGCGCTGCTCGCGCGTGGTTAGATCCGCTACAATCGCTTCTGCAGGCGGCCAGTATAACCCTTGCCCCAAACCTGCCGCCACGTTGGCCAAGGCAAAACTCCAGAACTCGTAGGAGAGCGCAAACCCAAAGGATCCCACGGCAGAAATAGACAGCGAGAGGATCAACGTGGAGCGGCGCCCCCAAGAACCATCGGCCATCGAGCCGCCCAGGATGCGGCCAAACACCCCGGCAAAAGCCATAACGCCCAGCCCCAAGCCCACTTGGGTGGCGGTCAGCCCTACCCGATTGACAAAAAAGAGGGTGGCATAAAACAGGGTAAAGCCGGTTCCGGTTTGGGAAAGCAGCCGACCGATGAAGATCAGCCAGACCTGAAAACTGAGCTTCGGCCACCAGGAAGGGATCCGCATAGGGGCTGTAACGGAGGACAAATTACCTAGGCTACGGGATCCCGCTTGCCGACGCCAGCGCCCGGGTAGATCAGGCCCAGCCTAATCTCCATTGCGAGAACGCCCCTCCTGCAGAGAGCCAACAGACAGGGCAATCAATTCCCCCAAATTCAAATACTCGCTCAACAGCCGCGCCAACCTGTACACTCGGTAGTCGAGCTGCGCCAAGCTATTGTCCATCACCTTCGTCACTACAGCACACCCATCTTCCTGAACTGACTTGCAGCCCTCTCCTAAGCCATCCTCAGCCGGCTCGCCTCTGCAAGCAAGGCAGCAAGACCAGCCAAGAGGTCAAACGGTACAGCTTCTTACCACGTCATCTCCCTCAGCCAAGGTAGATCCATCCCTTGCATAGATTAGGATCCTGCTTGGCTGCAGAACTCTCCTGAAGGTGGAAAAAGCTGTCAGGCCTGCCGACTCAATTATAGACAAAATCTGACGGAGTTTAAACAAGTATTAAGCAGAAAGCCCCGCTGGCCACCGAAACGGCTGGCCAACCTGCGGCATCCTTAGCGCCGGAAGGGGCCCACTGGCTGCTAGCCGACGGCCATCCGCGACTTGGCTGCCACAGCTCGCTCTTCCTCTGCCTCAGGGGGAACGGCCACAAACTCGATGTGGTTGAGCAGGGTGGTCACAAAGGCGAAGAGCAAAAAAGGCAGGGAAATGACCAAAATCAGGGCGATGGTGAGAAAGGCATAGAGGGGGCTATTCATCAGGGAGAGGGCAGCGCCCAGGCTGGCAAAGATGACAATCAACCAAATGATGATCTGGCCGTAAATATCTCCAAAGGAGAGGGTGCAGGTGAAGCGGTAGCGGGTGTGGGTGTTCATGGCAATTCCTTGGGATAGCCTGGATAGTTCGATCCTAGAGGCAGATCCAGCCTCAGCCTGAGAAGTATGTCGAGATTCTAGATGAGAGACGAGGAGATGCCTCTGTTTGCTAAGAAATATCTCAAGAGCCGGCTGAGAAAGAGGGGATCCCCTGTCTAGAAAAGGGCCGGATGCTACTCTCGAGATCGGGAACCGTCTCTTGCAGGCAGCAACCATGTGTATTTGTATTCACTGCTACTACGTAGACCGCTGCACCACCTACCATGCCGTGGAAGCGCAGCATCAGCAGCCCCATCTCACTTTGACGCCGGATTTTGAGCCGCAAGGCCCCCAGATCAATGTCAATATCCGCAACGGCGGCACGGAGATGGAATGGGATGTGGTGGGCTGCCAGAGCTTTCGCGAGGAACGGAACAAATGGGCGCGGCTCCGTCCCTACGAGGCGGTTCCCACGTAAGATCCCAGAATGGCCTGGACCTAAGCTGCGCACTGTACCGTCCAGGGGCGGTCAGAGCTCTTGGGTTCGGCTGCCCCAGCTTGAGAGGGTTTGTTGGGACTGGGGATGTTTTTGGCAAGTTGCGAGAGATAGGAAGACGATGATGCTGGCCTCAAGCCCGACAGCGCTGCCGGTGGACGCCCGCCAACAGGTGAGCCGGTTCATGCAGCGCCTACAGGATGACATCTGTGCCCGTCTGGAAGCCCTGGATGGCAAAGCCAAGTTTCGCGAAGACCGTTGGGAACGCCCTGGCGGAGGGGGTGGGCGCTCGCGGGTCATCCAGCAGGGAGACGTATTTGAGCAGGGGGGAGTCAATTTTTCCGAGGTGTTCGGATCCCATCTGCCCCCCTCGATTCTGAAACAGCGCCCAGAAGCGGCAGGGCATTCTTTCTATGCCACCGGCACTTCCATGGTGCTGCACCCCCGTAACCCTTACGTGCCGACGGTTCACCTGAACTATCGCTATTTCGAGGCGGGGCCGGTTTGGTGGTTTGGGGGCGGCATGGATCTCACCCCCTATTACCTGTTTGAGGAGGATGCGGCCCATTTTCACCGCACCATCAAGGCGGCCTGTGACCGCTTGGATCCCGCCTACTACCCGGCTTTCAAGATCTGGTGCGACCGCTACTTTTTCCTGCCCCACCGGGGTGAGGCCCGCGGCGTTGGCGGCATTTTCTTCGACTATCAGGATGAGCGCCCCGGCCTCCTTTACCGTCCTGAGGGTCAGGCAGAAGGGGATCCCGACCAGCTTGCGACTGAACCGCCACCGCTGCAAGTGCGGGTGGGATGCCGCAGTTGGGAGCATCTTTTTGAGCTGGTGCAAGCCTGTGGTGAGGCCTTTTTGCCGGCCTATGTGCCCATTGTGGAGCGGCGCCAGGGAATGGAATGGGGGGAGCAGGAGCGACAATTCCAGCTCTATCGGCGCGGGCGCTATGTGGAGTTTAACCTGGTCTACGACCGGGGCACGATCTTCGGGCTCCAGACCCAAGGCCGCACCGAGTCGATCCTGATGTCGCTGCCGCCGTTGGTGCGCTGGGAATACGGCTACGAGCCGCAGCCGGGCACCTGGGAAGCCAAGCTCTACCAGGTTCTGCGGCACCCCCAGGATTGGGCATAGTTTCCCCGTCTGGAGGATGTCTGTGTGTCTCCCCCTTTGCCCCTCGCCTACCGCTTTCAGCCCCCCCGCCAAGCCGGCCTGGGATCCGCACCTGTGTTGGTGATGCTGCACGGGATCGGCAGCCACGAGGGGGACTTGTTCCAGTTGGCTCCCTATCTGGATCCCCGGTTTGCGGTGATCAGCTTGAGAGCCCCCATTGCTTGGGGTGTAGGCGGGTTTGCCTGGTTTGAAATGGCCTGGACGCCGGAAGGGCTGGTGGGGGATCCGCAGCAGGCACGCGATAGCCTCCAGCTCCTGAGCCGCTTTCTGGAGCAGGTGTTGCCGGATGGGCTCCCGGATCTTTCTAATCTTGCTTTGGATCCAGGCCAGGTGTATTTGCTGGGGTTTAGCCAGGGGGCGATCATGAGCCTGTATTTGGCTCTGACCCAGCCGGAGAAGCTGGCAGGGGTGGTGGCGATGAGTGGGCGCCTATCTCCAGAGATCCTGGCCGAGGCGGTGGAGCCGGAGCGGATGAAACACCTGGCCATCTTGGCGGTTCATGGCACTGCCGATGCCGTTTTGCCGATTGCTTTTGGCCGCCAGATCCGGGACTATTTCGCCCCGTTGCCGCTGAACTTCACCTATCGCGAGTACGAGATGGGCCATGAAGTTGCTCCGGAGAGCCTGCGGGATATTCAGACGTGGTTGCAAAACCGGTTGGATAGAAGAGATTCGCCAATGAAAGCGTGACCTAATAGCGCGACACCGTCGGATGATCCTTAATGTACCAGCGCCAGGGGAGCTCGGCCCCATGGGTAATGCCAATGCGGGTGGTCTGGACGATGGGCAACTGTGCTTCCCAAGCGGGGGATCCCTCTAGCCAAATGCCTTCCTGGCCGGCTTCCGCCCGCTCCAGCCGCCAGCCGTTGTGGGATCCGTCGATGCGCAACGCCTGACAGAGCAGGCCCGGCCCTGACGCCACCCGTGCAGGCTTCGAGCGCTTACTGGCCGGGATCCACTCCGGCAGGCAATCCAACTGGGCTGCCCGGATCAAAACTGCCGAGGGGATCCCTTCCGCGTCGGTGACGATGTTCAAGCAGTGGTAGAGGCCGTAGATGCGATAGACGTAGAGATGGCCCGGCGGCCCGAACATCACCTGATTGCGCCGGGTCTTGCGGCGATAGGCGTGGCAAGCCGGATCTCCGGCGGTGTAGGCTTCCGTTTCCACGATCTGGGCCCGCACCTGCAGCCCATCGGCAAATTGCCGCACCAGCACCATGCCCAGCAAAGCAGGCGCCACCAGCGGCGCCGGCTGGCTTAACCAATCCCTGGGATCCACGGCAGACTCGGCAGGCCTCAGCCCCCGGCAACAGCAGGGACGATGCTCACCTCATCCCCATCCTGAAGAGGGGTGTCGGAGCCGTTGAGGAAACGAATATCTTCGCTGTTGACATAAAAATTGACAAAGCGGCGCAATTCCCCCTTCTCGTCGCACAGCCGCGCCTTGATGCCCGGATAGCTCTGCTCCAAGGCCTCCAGCAACTCCCGAACTGTGGATCCCTCGCAATTCACCACCTCCTGATCCCGGGTGAGTGCCCGCAGCGTGGTGGGAATCAACACCTTGACCGCCATAAGCCAATGCTTCGTCCATCGACCAACATTAGAAGACTAGGGTAGCAGCACCCCGTCAATGCCGTGAATCACCCCGTTCGAGACCGGAATATCCGCCAGGTTCACGTTGGCCCCGTTGACCCGGATGCTGCCATCGGATCCCACCTGCACCCGCAGCGGCAGCCCTGCCAAGGTGGTCAGAGTAGTCGATTGGCCGGGCCGCAGGTCAAACGAGGTAATCCGCCCCGGCACCACATGATAGGTGAGGATGCGGGTGAGCTGATCCCGGTTGGCCGGCTGCAACAACGTCTCTACGGTGCCCGGCGGCAGTTGGCCAAAAGCTACATTGGAAGGGGCAAAGATCGTAAATGGCCCCGGCCCCGCCAACGCCGTGTTCAGCCCCGCCGCCCGCAAAGCCGCCGCCAACGTCGAGTAGCTGCTGGGCAAAGTTTCCAGCTCAACGGCAATGGTGTTCAGCCCCTGGGGCCGAGCCGTGGGAGCCAAAGCAAGAGGGGTCAACACAGCCACCGCCACCGGCAGGCAGCGACGCGCAAAGTGACGGACAGAACGAAAGATAGGCATGGTGCAAAGCTCCTGAGCAAGTGGGCCTGTACCAGGGATTGTAACAGTTCTTCATTAAGACTCCGTTAAGAGCCCAGGGGGATCCCCCTCGCTTCAAACCGAGGCCTCTTGCCAGTCCAGCCGCTCCAGGGTGCGGGCCCGCTCCAACGCCTGTTCAAAGCTCTCCAGCTTGGGCGAGATCAGCAGCGGATGGCCCACCTGCGCCTGTACTGCCTCCTGGGTCTTCAAGCCGTTGCCGGTAATATAGGCAACCGTAACCGCCTCAGGATCGAGCTGGCCGGCTTCGGCCAGGTGTTTGAGCACGGCGATGGTGGTGCCGCCGGCGGTCTCGGTGAAGATGCCCTCGGTCTCGGCCAGGAGCTTGATGCCAGCGATGATCTCGGGATCCGTGGCCGTCGCGATCTGGCCGCCGGTCTTGCGGGCGATCTCCAGGGCGTAGATGCCGTCGGCAGGGTTGCCGATGGCAATGGACTTGGCGATGGTATTGGGCTTAACAGGAGTAACAAAATCCCGTCCTTCGCGAAAGGCCTGGGCAATGGGTGAGCAGCCCTGGGCCTGGGCGCCGTGGAAGGTAACCGGCTTCTCCGCCACCAGCCCCACCTTCACAAACTCCTGGAAACCTTTGTAAATCTTGGTGTACAGGGATCCGGACGCCAGCGGGATCACCACCTGATCCGGCAGTTGCCACCCCAGTTGCTCCGCCACCTCGTAGGCCAGGGTTTTCGAGCCTTCTGCGTAGTAGGGGCGCAGGTTGATGTTGACAAAGCCCCAGCCGTAGCGATCGGCCACCTCGGCGCAGAGGCGATTGACCTGGTCGTAGTTGCCCTCCACCGCCATGACGATGGGGTTGTAGATGAGGGATCCCAGCACCTTACCCGCTTCTAAGTCCGCCGGGATGAAGATGACACAATCCAAGCCGGCGTGGGCGGCAATGGCGGCGGTGGAGTTGGCCAGATTGCCCGTGCTGGCGCAGGAAACGGTGGTAAAGCCCAGCTCCTTGGCGCGGGTTAGGGCCACCGACACCACCCGATCCTTAAAGCTGAGGGTGGGCATGTTGACGGCGTCATTTTTGATGTAGAGGTTTTTCAACCCCAACCGCCGGCCCAGCCGCTCCGCCTTCACCAGAGGCGTCATGCCGGTGCCCACATCGATGGGCCGCTCCGAAACCACCGGCAGAAAAGGCCGATAGCGCCAGATGGACAGCGGCCCGGCCTGGATGCTCTGCCGGCTGACGGTGCCCTTGAGCCAGTCGTAGTCGTAGACCACTTCCAGGGGGCCAAAACACAGGTCGCACACGTGCTTAGCCACCGGCTCGTACTCAGCCCCACATTCGCGGCAGCGCAAGCGGCTGAAGCCCACCTGGGGGTTGCGCAGGGCAGGAGCCGCCGGGGCAGCGGCAGGCACGAGCGGGCGTTGGGAAAGGGTTTGCGTCATAGGGAGCCTCAGGCAGGAGAAAGGGCTGGATCTTGTTTACCCATCGTCGGGGGCCATCTTATCACCCCCGATCTATCCCGTCAACCAAATCCGACTAAAATAGTCTGGATTAGATTCGACTGGGGAGAGCGGGATCCTGGCCGGTTTGGGCAACCTCGGGGCGGCAAACTGGTGGGGGTCTGGCCAAGGAGCCTTTTCCTCTTGCCGAGATTTGGGGATAGCCCTCTATCCATCGCTAGACTGGAGAAACAAGCTGTAACAACCCAATTGGGATAGGGGATCCCGGTAGCCAGCAAGGGGCAATCCGATGCTCAAAGTTGGACGAGACAACGTGGATTTTCTCGACCACTACGACGTGATTGTCGTGGGTGGGGGGCATTCCGGCTGTGAAGCGGCCTTGGCGGCAGCACGCTTGGGCTGCAATACCTTGATGCTGACGTTGAACCTGGACAAGATTGCCTGGCAGCCCTGTAACCCCGCCGTGGGCGGCCCGGCCAAGTCGCAACTGGTGCACGAAATCGACGCCCTTGGCGGCGAGATGGGCAAGGTTACCGACCGCACCTATTTGCAGAAGCGGATCCTCAACCGCTCGCGGGGGCCGGCGGTGTGGGCCTTGCGGGCGCAAACCGACAAACGCGAGTACGCGCGGGTGATGCGCTCGGTGGTGGAAAACCAACCCAACCTGACCCTTCGCGAGGGCACCGTCACCGACCTGGTGCTGGGGCGCAACGATGAGGTGGTGGGCGTGGTTACCCACTTTGGCAGTGTCCTCGGCTGTGGGGCGGTGATCTTGACCACGGGCACCTTTCTGGGGGGGCGCATCTGGATTGGCCGCCACTGGCAACCTGCCGGCAGGGCGGGGGAATTTGCCGTCGAAGGCCTGACCGACACCCTGCGCCAACTGGGCTTTGAGACGGGCCGGCTGAAAACCGGCACCCCTGCCCGTGTGGATCGCCGCAGCGTCGATTTTTCCGTGATGGAGCGGCAACCAGGGGATCCCGACGTGCGCTGGTTTAGCTTCGACCCGGAGGTGTGGGTGCCGCGGGAGCAGATGGACTGCTACCTCACCCGCACCACGCCGGAGACCCATCGCATCATCCGCGAAAATCTCCACGAGACCCCGGTCTACGGCGGTTGGGTGGAGGCTAAGGGGCCCCGCTACTGCCCCAGCATCGAAGACAAGATCGTCCGTTTCGCCGACAAGGAAAGCCATCAAATTTTCATCGAGCCGGAAGGGCGGGATCTGCCGGAGCTCTACATCCAGGGGTTCTCGACGGGGATGCCGGAGAAAATCCAGATCCAGATGTTGCGCTCCTTGCCTGGCCTGGAGCGGTGCGTGATGCTGCGGCCTGCCTACGCCGTGGAATACGACTATCTGCCGGCTACCCAGCTCTACCCCACCCTAATGACCAAAAAAGTGCAGGGGCTGTTCTGCGCCGGCCAAATTAACGGCACCACCGGCTACGAGGAGGCGGCAGCCCAGGGGCTCATAGCCGGGATCAATGCCGCCCGCCTGGTGCAGGGCAAACCCTTGGTCACTCTGCCGCGCGAGTCCAGCTACATCGGCACCCTCATCGACGACCTCTGCACCAAAGAGCTGCGGGAGCCCTACCGCATGCTCACCAGCCGCTCCGAATACCGTCTTATCCTGCGCGCCGACAATGCCGACCAACGCCTCACCCCCCTGGGGCGGGAATGGGGCCTCATCGACGACCGCCGCTGGTCTCTTTTCCAGGCCAAGCAAGCCCGCATTGCCGCCGAGATCGAGCGCCTGGAAACCCAGCGGGTTAAGGCCCACGACCCCGCCGGGATCCACCTCAGCCAACTGACCGGCCAGGGGATCAAAGGATCCGCCACGCTGGCCGAGATCCTGCGCCGCAACCCGATCCACTACGCCGACCTGCTGGAGCTGGGCTTGGGCAATGAGGAGCTGGATCCCTTTGAGCAGGAGGCAGCAGAAATTGCCGTCAAATACAGCGGCTACATCCAGCGGCAGCAGAACCAAATTGAGCAGGTGAGCAAGCAGTACCACCGCCCCCTGCCCCCCGATCTGGACTACCACTCCATCCCCACCCTCTCCAAAGAGTCGCGGGAGAAACTGGCGGCCGTCCGACCCCTGACGGTGGGCCAGGCCGCTCGCATTGGCGGCGTCAACCCCGCCGACATCAACGCCCTGCTCATCTACCTCGAGGTGCGGCAACGTCAGAGGGCAACGGCAGAACCCGTTAGCACCTCGCGGTAATCTCTGCCCCCCTTGCCGTAGAGGGCAGGGATCTCTTCCAGGGGCAGGCGCGAAGCTACGCCCAGATCCAGGGGTGAGATCTCTCCCCGCAGCCAGTGGCAGAGGCCGGCTGCCCCGATCATGGCGGCGTTGTCGGTACAGAGGGCAACAGGCGGGATGATCACCCGCAGGCCCTTGGGTCGGCCCGCTTCCAGCAGGCGAGCTCGCAGCTCCCGGTTGGCGGCCACCCCCCCTGTAACCAGCAGGGTTGAGAGGCCCAGCGCCTCGGCACAGGCCACCGCTTTTTCGGTCAGCACGCGGGTGAGGCAGGCCTGGAAGCTGGCAGCAATATCGGCCACGGGCAGTTCCCGGCCTTCCTGCTGCAACTGTTGCACCAGGCGCAGCACCGCCGTCTTAAGGCCGCTGAAGCTGGTGTCGTAGGGGTGATCCAGCTTGCCCGCGGGCAGGGGGAAGCGGTTGGGATCCCCTTGTTGCGCCCAGCGGTCGATCGGCGGCCCGCCCGGATAGCCCAGCCCCAACAGCCGCGCCACCTTGTCAAAGGCTTCGCCGGCAGCATCGTCACGGGTGCGGCCCATCGTCTGGTACTCCCCATAGTCCTTCATCCAGATCAAGCTGGTGTGGCCCCCTGAAACCAAAAGGCAGAGACAAGGGGGACGCAAGTCGGGCTCGGTCAAAAAGCCGCTGAACAGGTGGCCCTCCAGATGGTGCACCCCGATCAAAGGTTTGTTGTAGAGCAGGGCCAAGGTCTTGGCCCCCATCAGCCCCACCAGCAGGGATCCCACCAGGCCCGGCGCACAGGTGACGGCAACAGCATCCACCTCGGCCACGCCCAGCCCGGCCTGGTGCAGCGCGGACTCCAGCACAAAGGGCAGAGTTTCCACGTGGCGGCGGGAGGCCACCTCCGGCACCACGCCCCCATAGGCCGCATGAAGGTCAATCTGGCTGGCCACCACAGAGCTGAGCTGCCGCGGGGCAAACCCCGGCCAGGCCGCATCTGCCTCCACCACAGCCACAGCCGTTTCATCACAACTGGTTTCGATGGCGAGGACGCGGGCCATGGGAGAGCAAGTGGGGGAAAAGGGGTGGGAACGCTTCAGGATCCTTAAGAATTGTGTGAGCTAAAACTCGGGATCCGTCGAGGTGAGGCGCTCGGGAGTATGATACTAACCGTTTAGTGCCTGTTTCTGCACTTAGCATTCCTGCACATTTAGACAGATCCTAGACCCCTAGCTCAAGGACACATCCTGCTATGCGAACCCTTTTGAGTTTCCTTTTGGCCCTCTGCATCGCGCTTGGCCTTGCCCAATCTGTGCAGGCAGAACCCTTGATCGGTCTGAAGCCTTGCAGCGAAGTTCCCGCTTTTCAGGCCCTGATGAACGAACGCCTGAGCAGCCTCGAAGAGAAGATCCTCAACGCCAGCCCTGACCTGGCTCCTCTCTACCAGCAAAAGCTGGCCCAAACTGAGAAGCGCTTTGAACGCTACAGCAAGCTGCTCTGCGGCGAAGAGGGCCTGCCCCACTTGGTTACAGATGGTCGATTGAATCATGCGGGCGAGTTTCTCATCCCCGGCCTGCTTTTCCTCTACATTGCCGGTTGGTTGGGCTGGGCCGGACGCTCCTACCTGATTGCAGTTCGAGATGAGGAGAGCCCGGAGATGAAAGAAAGCCTAATCGATGTAGCGCTGGCGCTGCGCTGTTTCCTCACGGCTCTGGTTTGGCCCGCGGCTGCTTTGAAGGAAATTGCCAGCGGCGAAATTCAGGAGCCAGAAGCTGCTGTGCCCATCTCGCCCCGCTGAGGAACCTCAGCCCGGCCTTCCTTAACTCGATTATCGGTTCATTATCTGTTCAACTCTTGAGAGGCGTCTATGGCTGATTTCACCAAGTTTCTCACCACTGCTCCGGTGGCCTTTATCCTGTTTTCCAGCTTCGTTTTTGCCCTGTTTATCGAGATCAATCGCTTCTTCCCGGACATTTTGACGTTCTGAGTGGAAGCAGGGGATCCCCGCCACGACCCGTGCCCGGCGGGATCCCTGCTTTTTTGAGCTTTTTTCCATCTCTTTTGAACCGGACACAGAGTTGCTGAAATGGTCGAACCCAATGCCGATCCCGCTCCGTTGAATATGAATAGGGGATACGTCACCGTCCCCGAAGGAGATCCGCAGATTGGCGATCTCTGGACGCCGATCAACCACGCGTCTGTTGTCCGTCTGTTGATAGACTGGTTGCCCATCAACCGACCGGGATTGAGCTCCATTTGGCGGGGCTTGGAAATCGGCATGGCCCACGGCTATTGGCTGGTCGGCCCCTTTACCAAGCTGGGGCCGCTGCGCAACGAGTCCATCGGTCTGCTGAGCGGCTTTCTGGGAGCCTGTGGCCTGATCTTAATCCTGACGGCAGCCCTCTCTCTCTACGGCACTGTCTCCTCGCAGCGCAACGGGGGATCCCAGTCTTGGAGCGAATTGGCGGCCGGCTTTTTGATAGGGGGGATGGGCGGGGCGATTGTCGCCTATCTGCTTTTGCTCAACGGAGATCTGTTATTCCCCAATTTCGGCTAAGCGGTTTCCTCTCTAGTCCATCCCCTCATCTGCGACGTCTTTGAGGGACTCTTCAGCCGTCTGTTGAGCAGCAGCTTCGGCCAGTTCGGCTTTACTTTCCAGCTTTTCGCGTTGATCGCCGGCCAGCTCGCCCACTGCTTCCTGGATTTGGCTCTTCTTGAGGGGGGGAGTCACTTGCTTGTCAAGGCTCATAGCGTCAGACCCTTGCCGGTACCGCTTGGTTTGTCATGGTTGTTCTAAGCACGATTAAGACACTTTGCCTCTCTCACAAGGGGAGAGGGGAGCTGGAGATCAACGGACAGGCTGTTTCATACCCTTTGCAATGACCATAACCAGCGCTTTTTCTTCCCCAGCTTCGTGATCCAAATCACTTACAGAAGCGGGGGTTCAGGGCGACAGGGAGACTGGCAGCATGGCGGAAACTTGCCCTAGCATGGACTGGATCGGCCCGGATTGAGTCTTGAATTTGTCATGAGCCGACAGCAGCGGTTCTGGATATTTTTTCAACGAATAGTTGTTGTAAGCTGTTGTGAGCGATCTGCTGTCCGACCCCACTGCTGAAAGATCTTTGGCCGAAATCCGTCGCCTATCGCCCGCAGCCTTGGCCTACTTGGGAGATGCCATTTATGAACTGCATGTGCGGCGGCAACGGTTGTTTCCGCCGGATCGGCTGGAGCGCTATCACCAGCAGGTGGTGAGGCGGGTGCGCGGCTCGGCACAGGCCAAGTTGTTGTTGGCGCTGTTGCCCCATCTCAACCCCGAAGAGCAGGAGATCGTCCGCTGGGGTCGCAATGGCTGCGGTCGCCCACCCCGGCATCTGCCTCTGGCCGATTACCAAAACGCCAGCGGCCTGGAAACCGTTCTGGGCTATCTCTACCTGGTCAATCCCGAACGACTTCGCCATGTCCTCGCCCTCACCGATGTTTTGGCTGAGACCCTGGGCGAGGAGGAAGGCTAGGATAGTCTTTCGTCTTTACCTCTTCCACGCCCATGCCCAAGCCTTCTCAGCGCAAACCTGCTCTACGGCTGTCTCGCTCGGGCAAACTGCAACGGCGAGGAGCAGGGCAATCCGTCGGCAAGCGGGGACAGTGGCCCAAACGCCGAGATGGGGGGCCCAAGCTTGTCACTCAAGAGGCTCCCCGCCGCAACGCACAACGGCAGTCGCCTCAAGGCCAGGTGGATTCTCAATTGACAGGCAAACTGGATCCCGGCCTTCCCATTGACGGGACAGGGGTCTTGCCGGAAGAAGCCCAGCCTCAGGCCGAGTTGGAGCAAGAGATTATCTACGGCCGCCAGACGGTACTGGCTGCTCTGAGAAGTCAAGCTACCCTCAACCGAGTTTGGATCCTGCCAAAGTTGCGCTACAGCCCGCCCTTTTTCTCTCTGCTGGAAGCAGCCAAAGGGCGGGGCACCGTTATCGATGAGGTATCTCCACAACGGCTGAACGCCCTCACGGCTGGTGCCAATCACCAGGGTATCGCCGCCCAGGCCACGCCTTATCAGTACATGGATCTGGAGGATTTGGTGGAAAAAAGCCGTCAGGCCGGCCCCCATCCGGTGCTGGTGGTGCTAGACGGGATCCAAGATCCCCACAACCTGGGGGCTATCGCCCGCAGCGTGGAAGCGTTTGGTATGCAGGGGATGGTGATCCCCCAACGGCGGGCGGCAGGGGTAACCGCGACGGTGATGAAGGTGGCGGCAGGAGCCCTCTCCACCTTGCCGGTGGCGCGGGTGGTGAACTTGAATCGCGCTCTAGAATATCTTAAAGAGCAGGGGTTTTGGGTCTACGGCACCACCAGCCAAGGGGCTCCCCCCGTCTACGGCGCCGATTTTCGCCGTCCCATCGCCTTGGTGGTGGGATCGGAAGGGGAAGGGATCAGCCTGCTCACCCAGCGCCACTGCGATCAACTGCTGTCGATCCCCTTGGCGGGCCGCACGGAAAGTTTGAATGCTTCGGTGGCAGCGGGCATCGCCCTCTATGAGATTCACCGGCAGCGCTCCCCCCACCAGCTCAAACGCGCCGAGGTCGAAACATTTCTCAACAAATCGTCAACAAAAGCAGTAGAATCTAGTTGATGATTGCCAAAGATCCCGAACGATCTTTGGCACTTGTGAATAGGGGGGGATGGATCCCGTGAGCAACTCTTTAACCAGTCTGTTGGATAGGCTGCTTGGCTTATCGGTTTGGATCGAGATCACCACCGACGACTGCACCTACTACTACGGCCCCTTTGCCAGCGAGAGAGAGGCAGAGGCGCATAAGAGTCACTACATCGCCGACCTGGAGGCGGAGGGGGTCAAAAGGATCGAGGCTCAGGTGAAGAAAATGCGCCAGCCGCAGTCGCTGACGGTGGCCCGCACTCCTTCGCGGGTGGGTTCCTAATGGCGGCTATGGTTTATCAAGTAACTGTCCATCACCGGGGCCAGACCTACCGCTTCCCCGCCGCGGCGGATCAGACGGTTTTACAGGCGGCTCTGGAGCACGGCCTGGAGCTACCTTCCTCTTGTCAGGCGGGAGTTTGCACCACCTGTGCAGGGCGGCTGAAGTCGGGATCCGTGACCCAGGTGGATGCAATGGGGATCGGGCCGGAACTCAGGGCTCAGGGCTTTGTCCTGCTGTGCGTAGCTTACCCTACCTCTGATCTGGAGGTGGAGACCGATCAAGAGGAAGAGGTTTACCGTTTACAATTTGGCTCCTAGCCGTGCCGGATCCCACGCCTGCTTCTACGCCAGTTTATTGTGGGATGGTTTTCGACAGCCTGTGAAGCTGCATTTTCTCCGCCTGTCTTTGCCCCTGAGTTGGCCGGTTTCTGCTTCTCAACTGGAGGGATCCCTTCTCCAGCAAGTGGCCGAGGAGTTGGGGCGGCCAGCCTCCCTACTGCGCTGGAGCCTGACGGCGGTGGAGGGGGAGAGGGCTTGGGTGGAGGTGGTGGCTACCACCGCGGATGGCTCTCCAGATCTAGGCTAGAACAGCCCACTCCTATGGCTATTTCAAACCCGATTCAGACACTCCCTCACCCCCAACCCCTCTTCCAGAGGCCCTCACCCCCAGCCCCTCTCCCTCTGGGAGAGGGGAGTTAGAGCGGCGGGTTCGTGACAGCGTTGCGTAGCAATAACGACGTGACGAACCCATTTGATATTTGAAATGACTATGGTTGGCTTCTTGACGGGCGTCTGGAAGCGTTTTCCCAATACCTCAGCGGTCTCAGACTATCGGGAACCAACAGTTTCACTGCTACGTTGAAAAGATGATCGATATCGATTGATGGAAATGACTATCGGTACCCTCGGCAGTTTTTGTCGTTTGGCCAATGTCTGTCCCCACATCTGAACCAACTCCGGCTCCAATGTTGGCCGAGCAGCATCCCCCTGTCGCCCTCACCATCGCTGGATCCGACAGCGGTGGCGGAGCGGGCATTCAAGCAGATCTGCGTACCTTTGCCTTCCAGCGCGTACACGGCACTTCCGCTCTGACCTGCGTGACCGCCCAGAATACCCTGGGGGTTACCCGGGTGGATCCCCTGCCGCCGGAGGCAGTGGCTGCCCAGATTGAGGCGGTGGTGCAGGACATCGGGGTGCAAGGGATCAAAACCGGCATGTTGCTCAACGCCGAGATCGTGGGGGAGGTGGCCCGGCAGGTGGAGCGCTGGGCGTTGCGGCCGCTGGTGGTGGATCCGGTGATGGTGTCTCGCACGGGAGCTAAGTTATTGGCCGATGAGGCCATTCAGGCCATCTGCGAGCGGCTGATCCCCTTGGCTCAGGTGCTGACCCCCAACCGCTACGAGGCCCAGATTTTGGCAGGGCTGGAGCTGCAGTCGCTGGCAGATATGGAGGCGGCGGCCCGGCGGATCCGCAATTTGGGCTGTGGGGCGGTGCTGGTCAAAGGTGGGGGCATGCCGGGGGAGTTGCAGGGGGTGGATGTGTGGTTCGATGGCGAGCGGCTGGAAGTGCTGAAAACGGAGCGGATCCCCACCCGCCATACCCACGGCACCGGTTGTACCCTCTCGGCGGCCATTGCGGCGCAACTGGCCTGGGGCAAGGATCCCTTGGCGGCTACGCTGGCGGCCAAAGCCTATGTAACAGAAGCGCTGCGGCATCCCTTGGCCATTGGCGCGGGGCAGGGGCCGGTGGGACACTTCTACCCGCTTTTGTCCGAGGTCGACAAACCTGTGCCATAAGAGAGAAGTCGCTCCCTCTGGCTATGTCGAATCTTTTTAAGAAGGGATCCCTGCCCCAATGGCGGTTTTGGCTGGCCCTGCTGCTGCAACTGGGCATTGTTCTGCTGATACCGGCTCGGCAGGCGCTGACCCTCGCCACCGGAACTACGATCTACTTGCAAACGGCCCCTCTGGATCCCTATGACCTCTTGCGGGGCCGGTACGTGACCTTGGGTTACGTCGTCGATCGCCGCTCCACCCTGGAACAACTGCCGGGTTGGTCATCTGAATTGGACAGACCAGGGATCCTGTATCTGCGCTTAGCTCCCTCCGGCGGGGATCCAACTCAACCTTGGCAAGCCATCGGTGTCAGCCGGGACATGCCCAAAGACGTGAAGCCTGAAGAGAAAGTGCTGCGAGGCCGGTTTGACGGGTGGCGGCTCAAGTTTGGCATCGAAGAATTTTTTATTCCCGAAGCGGTGGGAGATGTCCTGGAAGAGGATATTCGGCGTTATCCCGAAGCCACGCGGGCAGAAGTGAAAGTGGATCCCTGGGGCAAGGCAGCGTTGATTGGCCTCTGGGTAAGAGAGCGCCGCTACTAAATGCCCTTTTGCAGAGTCATTGTGTCCGGCTTTTAATGGGGGCAAGCCGACCATGCGGGTTGCAGAAGGCCAGAGCGGTTGGCAAGGGCTGTTTGGGCTGGTCAGCGCGGCTGTACTGCTCCTGCCCGCGTTGGCCCAGCCGGCTCCAATTTCTCCAGGACTCTTGCTGATGCAAACCCAGACCCACTCCACCTATCGCACCGGATTGCAGCGCTGGCAGGCCCCCCAAGGTTTTCAGGACTGGTCAGCCCGCGGGATCCGGCTGAACCCCCAAGGGCAATTGTTCTTGGATCCAGAGGGCTGGCGGCAAGCAGTCAGCTCTGAAGCACCTGAGTCGGCGTTTCAGGGCCGGCCTTTTTATCCCCCCGGCAGCTATTGGGTGGGAGAAGCCGTCAGCCCGGAAGTTCCCGCCAGCTTTCCTCTGGTGGAGGCGATCGTCTCCTGGAATGCCACCACGCCCCCCGGCACCTGGTTGGAAGTGGGGATCCGCGCCAAGCTGCAGAGCCGCTGGAGCCGGTGGTATCACGCCGGGGTGTGGGCCGCCGATCCGGCCACCCTGGCCAGCCACTCCGTGCGCGGGCAGGCAGATGAGGACGGCAACCTAAACACGGATTTGTTGGTGCTCAAGGATACCCACAACGGGGCAGAGGCTTTTCAGGTCAGGGTGCGCCTATTCACACAAGAGGCGGGCCGCTCTCCCCTGGTGGATCAGGTGGCGGTTGCCTTTTCCAACCAGCCGGCCCAGCCCAGCCACCTCTCCCCTGGGGATCCCAGCCGCTGGGGCCAGGTCTTGGATCTGCCCTTGTGTTCCCAGATGGTGTACCCCGACGGGGGAGCAGCTTGGTGCAGCCCCACCGCTTTGGCCATGGTGATGGCCTACTGGCAGCGGGATCCCCGCCCCTGTGAGCCGTTGGTGCGCGCCGCGGTGGCTGGGGTATACGACCGGGTTTACCGAGGCCACGGCAACTGGGCCTTCAATGTGGCCCATGCCGCCGAGCGAGGTTTGGCCGGCCTGGTGGCACGGCTGCAGAGCCTGGCCCAGGCAGAAGCCTGGATCGCAGCAGGGGTGCCAGTAATCCTCAGCTATGCCTGGGGTGAGGGAGAGCTGGAGGGGGCGCCGCTCCCCCGCAGCAACGGCCATCTGGCAGTCCTGGTGGGGTTCGATAGCCAAGGGGATCCCATCCTCCACGATCCGGCGGCCAAGACCAACGAAGAAGTTCGCCGCACCTACCGCCGCGACCAGCTGGAGTCTTTGTGGTTGGCACACTCCGGGGGTACTGTCTATTTGATTTATCCGCGGGACTGGCCGATCCCAGAGCTATAAGTCTAACGACCGTCGCTCACCCTGCCAGACGCTTCTGCTCGAAGAGGCTGGGATCCCGATCTGGACACTTGAGCAGACAAACGCAGACACAACTTGGCAAGCACCCAACTGCCATCTGGCTTTTCGGCGGGGATTTGAGTAAGGATGTAAAGAGTGAGGAGTGTAACTCACCTGTGGGTGAGGGCAGTTGGTTATGAATAGAAATGCAGTTCAGGGCCTGAGGCATTGGCCGGGCTGGCTCCTGCAGCAGGGAAGGTGCTGGGCAGTTTTCGCCAGCTCGTACGCTGAGGAAGACAGATATGGAGGTTTGGGTTCCCGCCATTTCCCAGTTTGGGGGAGAGGATAAGCTGCATCATGCCACGACGGGTTTCCCCTGCACCGCTATCTCTGCCGGCGCTGAGTGCCCTGGTGCTGGCCCTCTCGGCCTGCGGCGAGCTTTCTTCCTCTAATTTGTCTCCCAGCGTCGTTCCCCCTTCTGCCCTGCAGCCGGTTTCCACTCCAACTCCCCTCACCCCCTCCGCCTTTGCCCTCACGCTCGAACAGGCCCGCCAAGCGGGTCTGGCGGTGCCCAACAATCGCATCGTTTTGCTGCTCCAGGAACAGGGATCCGATCTGGTGGCCCAGCTCCCGGCTTCAGAGGTGGATCGCTGGCTGGCCCGCACCCCCACCTGGCCAGGAGTGGAAGGGATCGACTTGAGCATTACCCTGGGCAGCTATCGCCAGACCGCCACCGCGCCCCTGCGCCCAGGGCAACCGGCCACCTTCACCTTTACCAACCCGCCCGCCGGCGAAGCGGAGCTCAGCGCCGTCGCCTACCGGGGATCCACCACCTTGGCGCAAGGAAAGGGATCCCTGACCCTTTCTGCCCGCTCTGGGGGCTCTGGCGGGGCCAATCGCCGCCTGGCCATGTTGGTGCTCTCCGAGGTGGGGGTGCCGCTGCTGCACACGGGCTCGGGGGTGCCGGCGCCTGGCCAGCCGCTGCTGTTGTCGGGAGAAAATCTGGAGCGGGCAGAAACGGTTTTGTTTGCTTCAGCCGCCAATCCCGAGCGCCTCCTGAGGGGGGAGATCCGCTCCCGCAGCGGTGACCGTCTGGCGGTGATGCCGCCTTCTTCTCTTTCCGGCTCCGTTTGGGTCGCTGTTGCCGATGCTGCAGGGCAGGGGCTGGGTACACTGGTCTATGATTGGCCTGTGGCGACTCCCGCCCCCACTCCCACTGCTCCGGCAGCGTCGGCTTGGGTGGTGGAAACCTTGTTGGATGGCCGCACGGCGCCTGCAGCAGATCCGTCAGGCAACACCGGCAGCGAGTCCAGAATCTACCTACAGCAGATCGGGGGCATTGCCGTGGATCCAGAGGGCTCCCTCTACTTAGCCGACCCAGCTCAGCACCGGATTTTCCGGCTTTCTCCAGAGGGGGAATTGGAAGTTTGGGCCGGCACAGGCCAAGCAGGCCGCCGCGACGGAGCAGCCGACCAAGCTGAGTTCGACTCCCCACAGGGGCTGCTCTGGGATCCCAAAGGGGGATTGTGGGTGGCCGACAGCGGCAACCACTGCCTACGCCACATCAGCCCTCAGCGGCAGGTAACCACCTTTGCCGGCACTTGTGTAGCCGGCTACCGCGATGGGGAGCGTGACCAGGCGCAGTTTCGCGAGCCCTTTGGCCTGGCCTTGGGTTCAGATGGTAGCGTTTACGTGGCCGACCGTGCCGACCGCCGCATCCGCCGCATCACCCCTGCAGGTGAGGTGGCCACGGTTGCCGGCACCGGCCAGCCGGGATCCGCCGATGGCCCGGCAGAGCGGGCCCAGCTCCTGCAGCCCACGGCCCTGGCGGTGGACAGGGAAGGGAATCTCTGGATTGCCGATCAGCATCGCCTGCGCCTGTTGTCTGTTGCCGGACAACTGACCACCCAATCGGATCCAGAGGCGGGCTACCGCGATGGCCCCCTGGCGGAATCCCGTTTTCGCTCTCTCGCCGGGCTGGCCTTCGATAGTTCAGGCGTCCTCTGGCTGGCCGACCGAGATAACCAGCGCATTCGGCGGCTTCAGCCTGGGGGACAAGTTTCCACCCTGGCCGGACAGAATGAGCCTGGTTGGCAGGACGGCCCCACCTCGGCGGCCCGCTTCCAGCAGCCTGCCGGCTTGGTGGTCTTACCGGATGGCAGTGTGGTGGTGGTGGACCCTGGCTTGCCGGGCTTGCGTCGCATAAGCCGTGTCGCCTCTGGGCGCGCTACCCCAACTCCTGTAGGCCCTTGACCCGTCGCCGTCTGGGGGATCCCTTACTCACTCAATCACCAGATTTTTCGGGCCGGCGTTCACCTCGGGGCGACCCTGATTGAAGTTGGCCAGGAACGTGTCTGGATCCTTGAGGCTGAAGACCAGCTTTTTGCAGGGTACTTGCAGACCCAGCGGCCCCAGCAGAGGGATGAAGAGGGTCTTTTCCTGCAGCAGCGGGATGGCAACCACCCCCTGGGTGCTGGTTACCGCGCCCACCAGCCCCTGGAAATCGGTACGCACGCCCAGGCCGTAGAACCAGGGCCAAGAGAAGCGCTCCCCTTGTCCCAACTCACTCAGGGAGAAGGTTTCGTTGAACAGGTTGCCCGCCCGGACAATTAACTTGTCCTGCAGCAGATCGACGTAAGCCGACTCACTGCCCACCCCAAACAGAGCCAGCGGCAAACTTGCCAGGGGATTGGAGTCGATGGCCATGTAATAGCGCATGAGAAGTCTCCGAGGTCAGGAACAGAAAGACCAGGTAAGCCGCGGCTCCCAGCCCTGCCAATTATAAAAAATCTTCCCCGCTGCCGAACGGACAAAAAGGGATCCCATCTGCCCTTAAGCTAAGCAGGTATGATGGGTTGCTTGGAGCGCCCTTTCGGCAAGCCACTGGCCAACGAGGAAAACAGGATGGATTTGCGCGCCTTCATCCGCTTGGTGCCCGATTTTCCCAAACCCGGGATCCTCTTTCGGGATATGACACCCCTGCTGCAGGATCCAGCAGGCTTCCGGGCTGCTATTGAACAATTGGCCGCCGGCACCGCTGCCATGGGATCCCTGGACTATGTGGTGGGCATCGAGTCGCGCGGCTTTATTTTAGGAGCTGCCTTGGCTCAGCATCTGGGTTTGGGATTTGTCCCGGTTCGCAAGCCGGGCAAGTTGCCGCCGCCGGTGCTCAGCCAAATCTACAGCCTGGAATACGGCCAAGACCAGCTGCAACTTCATGCCCACGCCCTGCGCCCCGGCAACCGAGTGGTGATCGTAGATGATGTCATCGCCACCGGGGGCACCGCCGCCGCCACCGCCCAATTGGTGGCCCAGAGCGGGGCTGAGGTGGGGGGGTTTGCCTTCTTGATCGAGCTGGCTTTCTTGTCGGGCCGCAAGCTCCTGCCCCCTGAGATCCCCACCCATGTGGTGATGGTGGACGAATCCAACTGAACTCCCAAACAGAACGAGGAAATTCTTCTGGATCCCTGTGGGCAGGAAGTTGGGCCTGGATGCGCGGTTCTACACCCCTCATCTTGGGCTGCAGATAGCAGGGCGACGGCCTTGCTATGCTTCCCATCTCCCCTCTCCCTTTGGGAGAGGGGCTGGGGGTGAGGGCACCAGAGCGCTTTGTAGGCAACCTCACCGCAGGTGTAGCGGCTGGCGGACGCCCACCTCTGGTGCTTTGGCTTTGGGCAGAGGTTGGGTCAGGTGGCTGAGCTGAGCTTGCGCCTGCAGTTGTTCCTCAATCCAGTCGGCCAGCTCCCGCATGTAGAGGGCCACATGAATTGCCTGGTCGCGCCGCAGCGGCTCCACCCCTTTTGCAGCCAGGCGGGCCAGGATAACCGGATCGCTCAGCTCTTCCAGGGCGGCAAAGTCTTCCGGCCGGTCAAACCCCAGCTCTGCCATCTTCTCAAACACATATCCCAGCCGCAGGCCCGTGGTCTCACACTGGGCTTCCCAGGGATCCCTCAGGACAAGGGCAGCAGTGCGGTAGGCCGTTTGGGCAATGGAGCGCCAGGTGCCGCGGTGGATGCGCAGGCTAAGCTGCTGCTGATTCCAGCCCAGGGCTTCCCGCACCAGCAGGCCGCAATTGCAGCGAGTACTATCCCGCCAGCAGTACTCGCGATCCCAAAAGCCCCAGTGCTGGGCCTGTAGGCGATCAGCAGTGCGGCGCAAAAGGGCCGCCAGCTCCGGTGTAGGACGCATCATCAAGGCGGCAGAGGAGATCTCTTCCAGTCTAGGCAGGCGGGCGGCTGGGAACAAGCTGGGCTTAATCCTTTTTTGAGTTAATTGGATCTGCTGCTTGAACCTCTGCATCCTCAGAAGACCGTTGCCGCCGACGCTGGCGTTGCCAGGCCCCCCAGCTTACTCCCGCCAACAGCAGCGAGGCGCCGCCCAGGTAGGTGCCCCCTGCCGGCAGGCCGGCCAAGGCCAAGGCCAGGGATCCCCCCCAAAGGGTCATGGCGTAGATCAAGAGCACTGAATGCCGCTGCGACAGGCCGGCTTTGAGCAGGCGATGGTGCAAGTGGCCCTTGTCGGGATGAAAGGGGGACTTGCCCCTGGCCAGCCGCTTGAGGATGACGGCAGACATATCCAGGATTGGCACGGCGAGGATAAAAAACGGCAGGGCCACCGCCAGCGTGGTCACCCCCTTGGCCACCCCAATGACCCCGATCCCGGCCAGGGTAAAGCCCAAAAAGTAGGCTCCCCCATCTCCCATGAAGATCTGAGCCGGGTTGAAGTTGTAGCGCAAAAAGCCCAGGCAGGCCCCTGCCAAGGCTGCCGCCAGCATGGCCGCCGCCGGCCGATCCAGCAGCAGCGTTACCATCAGCATCACGACTGCCGCGATCCCCGACACGCCTGCCGCCAAGCCATCCAGGCCGTCCATGAAGTTGATGGCGTTGGCCATCCCCACCAGCCACAGCAGGGTAATCAGCAGGCTCAGCCACACCGGGAAGGGCCAGATGCCGATCCCCGGTAGATTAATGAACTCGATGCGCACCCCCACTCCCCAGGCGGCGGCAGCCACCCCAAACTGCATCGCCAGGCGGGAAAAGGGCGACAACTGAAACAGATCGTCGGCCAGGCCAATCAAAAAAAACAAAACGCCGCCGATCGTCACCCCCCAGATCTCGTACTCTTGCTCGGTGCGCAGCCCCGCGAACGCCCCTGCTCCCCAGAGCAAGAGCAGCGCCACCAGGTTGCCGAAAAAGATGGAAACTCCCCCCAGGCGCACCATCGGCTGCCGGTGGATCTTACGCTCATCGGGAAAATCCAACTGGCCGCTGCGGATCCCGACCGCCTTCACCATTGGGGTTGCCCACAGAACCACACAGGCAGCAGCGAGAAAGGCAACCAAGTAGGGCATGGCAAGCCGCGGAGAGGACTGCGGTTATCCCAACTGGGGGTAGAGCGGAAAACGGCGGCAGAGCTGGGCCACTCGCCGGCGACAGTCTTCGAGCACAGCCAGATCCCCCGGTTGAAACAGGCAATCGGCAATAATTTCCCCAATTTCCTCAAATTCTGCTGCGCCCAGGCCGCGGGTGGTCAAGGCCGGGGATCCCAGGCGCAGGCCGCTGGCCACAAAGGGCGGCTGCGGGTCAAAGGGGATGGTGTTTTTGTTGGCAGTAATGTGGATCTCTTCCATCAGGCGATCCGCCCGCTTGCCCGTCATCACCGGATCCGCCGCTCCGTTTTTCTCCAGCACTGCCGAGACCGAGCGCAGATCCAGCAACATCAGGTGGTTGTCGGTGCCCCCCGAAACCAGCCGGATGCCCCGTCGTTGCAGCGTTGCTGCCAGTGCCTGAGCATTGGCAATGACCTGGGCGGAGTACTGGGCAAAGCTGGGCTGCAGGGCTTCTCCAAAGGCCACTGCCTTGCCGGCAATGACATGCTCCAAAGGCCCCCCTTGGCTGCCGGGGAACACCGCCTTGTCCAGCTTTTTGCCCAATTCCGGGTCGCGGGTGAGAATCAGCCCCCCGCGCGGCCCCCGCAGCGTCTTGTGGGTGGTGGTGGTTACCACATCGCAGAGGGGCACGGGGTTGGGGTGGTGCCCAGTGGCCACCAGGCCAGCAATGTGGGCAATGTCTGCCATCAGATAGGCCCCCACCTCATCGGCAATGGCGCGGAAGGCAGCAAAATCAATTGTCCGCGGGTAGGCGGAGTAGCCGCAGATAATCAGCTTAGGCCGGTGCTGCAGGGCCAGATCCCGCACCTGGTCAAAATCAATCCGCTCCGTCTGCGGATCCACGCCATAGTGCACCACGCGGAACCACTTGCCGGAGACATTAACTGGCGAGCCGTGGGTGAGGTGGCCGCCGTGGGCCAGATCCATGCCCATGATCGTGTCTCCTGGCTGCAGCAGAGCCAAGAAAACCGCGAAATTGGCCTGGGCACCGGAGTGGGGCTGGACATTGGCGTGGGCCGCCCCAAACAGTTGCTTGGCGCGGTCGATGGCCAGTTGTTCGATCTCGTCGATAAATTCGCAGCCGCCGTAGTAGCGCTTGCCGGGCAGCCCCTCTGCATACTTGTTGGTAAGCACCGAGCCCTGCGCCGCCAGGACGGCCGGCGAGGTGAAGTTCTCGCTGGCAATCATCTCCAGGTGATCCCGCTGGCGGTTGAGTTCTTGCTGGATGAGGCGGTAGACGATGGGATCCGTTTCGGCCAAAATGGCCAGGTTGTCCCGGGGAGTGGTTAGGCTGTGGGGGGCGGCTACCATGGTGACGCCAAGAGCAAACGTTGCAAAGAAAAAAAGGCCAGAATTACCCTGCGGTCGCAACAGCGTTGCGAAGCAACATCGTAACACAGGCCAGGGGATCCCGCAGCGGCTAAGCGCAGAACCAAAGGCCGCTTTGTAAAGAATGTTTTTGGGCCCCAGGTCTGGTCACCAGCCGGGGTAAAGTGAGGGGCAGGTTTACAGCACTGGGTTTTAGGAGTTGGCTATGACCGACGCGCAAGTTTTCACCATCCTGGCCATTGCCCTGGTGCCGGCAGTGATGGCCGTGCTGCTGGGATCCGCCCTGGCCCGCAGCTAGTTTCCATCTGGAAGAATAAGGTTGCTCTGGATCCGGGGGCCTGTCCTATAGAGCAGGCCCTTTTGAGTTGAGGCCCAGGGGCTGCGCCTGGGACGCTTTGCCATTGGCTAAAGTTGGATAAAGGATACTACCGGCAGCCAACCCAGAAGCAACTTGAGCCAGGTGGATCTACAGCGGGTTCAGCGCGCCCTTTCTCTGGAAGCGGAGGTGGGGTTTACCGACCTGCGGGGGCGAGAGCAGACCTTCTCCCAATTTTTGCAGAGCGTGTTTGGCCAGGATCCCCCCGCTGGCTGGATCCTGGATGGGGAAGAGCGACGGCGGTGGAAAGAACTGGGATCCCGCTATCGCCTCTACCCCCAGCTAGAGCTGCCGGAGCGGCAGCACCTGGTGGCGGAAACCCGCCGCTGGCTGGAGCGGCTGCGTCGCCAGCAAGAACAAGCCCACTCTGCTCCACCCAGCCCTGCTTTGCCCCTGCCCAAGGGCCTTAGTTTGGAGCAGCCGCTGCAATTTCTCAAGGGCATTGGCCCCAAGTCGGCGGAGAAACTGGCGCAACTGGGCCTGCACACTGTGCGCGATGCCCTCTACTACTTCCCACGGGATCACCTGGACTATTCCCGCCGCGTGCTCATCCGCCAGGCCAAGGTGGGGGAGACGGTTACCCTGGTGGGGACGGTGAAAAGCTGCAGTTGCTTTACCAGCCCCAAAAACCCCTTGCTGACCATCTTCAACCTCAAGCTTGCCGACAAAAGCGGCGTAGTCACCCTCAGCCGCTTCTACAGCGGGCGGCAATTTGCCCAGCGCAGTTGGCAGGCGGCCCTGGAGCGGCAATACCCCAAGGGGGCAGTGGTGGCGGCCAGCGGTCTGGTGAAAAAGGGCCGCTTGGGCTTGACACTGGAGAACCCGCAACTGGAGGTGCTGGGGGGAGAGGGCGAGGATCTGGAGAGGTTGGGCAAGATCCTACCCGTTTACCCCCTCTCAGAAGGGATCCCCGCCGATCTGGTGCGCAAAGCCGTCCAGCTCGCCCTGCCGGCAGCCGCCTTGGTGGAGGATCCCTTGCCGGAGCCCCTGAAGCGGCAGTTGCAGCTGTTGGACTTGCCCCTTGCCCTGCAGCAGATCCACTTTCCCAAGACGCAAGAGCTGCTGGCCCAGGCCCGGCGGCGGCTGGTGTTCGACGAGTTTTTCTACCTGCAACTTAGCCTCTTGCAGCGGCGGCAGCGCTACCGCGCCCAGGCCCAGGCTGTCCCCCGCTACCAGCCAGCTAGAGGAGAGCTCTTGGACCGCTTCTACCAAATCCTGCCCTTCCAGCTGACCGCTGCCCAGCAGCGGGCCATCGACGAGATCCTGGCGGATCTGCGGGATCCCTTGCCCATGAACCGCCTGCTGCAGGGGGATGTGGGATCCGGCAAAACTGTGGTGGCGGTGGCGGCTTTGCTGGCGGCCATCCAGTCGGGCTGGCAGACGGCCCTCATGGCTCCCACGGAGGTCTTGGCCGAGCAGCACTACCGCAAGCTGGTGGAGTGGCTCAGCCAACTGCAAGTGCCTGTGGAACTCTTGACCGGCTCCACACCCCCCGCCAAGCGGCGCGAGATCCTACGGCAGTTGCAGACCGGGGAGCTGCCCCTAGTGGTTGGCACCCATGCCCTCATCCAGCCGGCGGTGCAGTTTCGCAACCTGGGCTTGGTGGTTATCGACGAGCAGCACCGCTTTGGCGTCGAACAGCGGGCTGCCCTGCAACAGAAAGGGGATCACCCCGATGTCCTGACCATGACGGCCACCCCCATCCCCCGCACCCTTACCCTGGCCCTGCACGGGGATCTGGATGTTACCCAAATTGACGAGTTGCCCCCGGGGCGCAAGCCGGTGCACACGGTGGTGGCTCGACCGGGGGATCGCCTGCAGGTGGTGCGGCTGATGGAGCGGGAGATTGCCCAGGGGCGGCAGGCCTACGTGGTGCTGCCTTTGATTGAAGAGTCTGAGAAGCTGGATCTCAAGTCCGCCATTGAAGAGCACCAGCGCCTGCAGGAGAAGGTCTTCCCCCAGTTCCGGGTGGGCCTGCTGCACGGGCGTCTGACCAGCAGCGAGAAGGACGCCGTCATAGAAGCTTTCCGCCGGCGGGAGCTGGATATCTTGGTTTCCACCACGGTGGTCGAGGTGGGGGTGGATGTGCCCAACGCCTCGGTGATGCTGGTGGAGCATGCTGAGCGCTTTGGCCTCTCCCAGCTCCACCAACTGCGGGGGCGGGTGGGGCGGGGATCCGACCAGGCCTACTGCATTTTAATGACGGGATCCCAAAGCGAAGAGGCCCTGCGCCGGCTAAAAGTCCTGGAGCAGTCCCACGATGGCTTTTTCATTGCCGAGATGGATCTGCGCTTCCGCGGCCCTGGGGAGGTGATGGGCACCCGCCAGTCGGGGCTGCCCGATTTTGCTCTGGCCAGCCTCATGGATGACCAAGAGGTGCTGCAGTTGGCCCGCCAGGCAGCAGAGCAGCTCATTGCCCAAGACCCACAGCTGCAGCAGTGGCCCCGCCTGCGTCGCATACTGGAAGAACGCCAGGCCCGCCTTTTGGGGCCGGCTTTGTTGACTTAACCTTGGTGCCTATGCCCCCTACTCCTGAAGAGCTGACGCTCCACGGCCTCTCCCCCCAGGAATATCACCAGATCCAGCAGCAACTGGGCCGGGATCCCAACCCCACCGAGCTGGGCATGTTTGGGGTGATGTGGTCGGAGCACTGCTGCTACAAGAACTCTCGCCCTCTGCTGAAAAACTTTCCCACTACGGGCGAGCGGGTGGTGGTGGGGCCGGGGGAAAATGCCGGCGTCATAGATTTGGGGGATGGGGACTGGCTGGCCTTTAAGATTGAATCCCACAACCATCCTTCAGCGGTTGAGCCCTTCCAGGGAGCGGCCACCGGCGTGGGAGGCATCCTGCGCGATATCTTTACCCTGGGCGCCCGCCCCATTGCCCTGCTCAACTCCCTGCGCTTTGGGCCGCTGACGGATCCCCGCAACCGCCGCCTCATGGCCAGGGTGGTGGAGGGGATCGCCCACTACGGCAACTGCGTGGGGGTGCCCACGGTGGGGGGGGAAGTGGCCGTGGATCCCTGCTACAGTGGCAACCCCCTGGTCAACGTCATGGCTCTGGGGCTGCTGGAGACGCCGGCGGTGGTGAAATCGGCAGCTCGGGGGGTGGGGAATCCGGTCTTGTACGTGGGCGCCCCCACGGGGCGGGACGGGATCCGCGGGGCCAGCTTTGCCAGCGCCGAGCTCAAGGAGGACTCCCAGCAGGATCGGCCGGCGGTGCAGGTGGGGGATCCCTTTCTGGGCAAATGTCTCATCGAGGCTTGCCTGGAGGCCTTTGCCACGGGAGCCGTGGTGGCCGCCCAGGACATGGGAGCGGCCGGGATCACCTGCTCCACGGCGGAGATGGCCGCCAAAGGCGGCGTAGGGATCCGCTTTGATCTCGACCGGGTGCCGGCGCGGGAAAGCGGCATGGCCGCCTGGGAGTACCTGCTTTCGGAGTCCCAGGAGCGGATGCTGCTGGTGGTGCAAAAAGGTCGCGAAGCGGAGGTGATGGAGATCTTCCACCGCTGGGGCCTGCAGGCCAGCGTGGCCGGAGAAGTCATTGCCGAGCCGCTGGTGGAGATCTGGCACCGCGGATCCTGCGTGGTGCAAGTGCCGGCGCGGGCCTTGGCCGAAGAGACCCCCGTCTACGTCCGCCCGCTGTTGCCAGAGCCACCGGAGTACGTCCAGGCAGCGTGGCAGTGGGATCCCGCCACCCTACCCCCCTGCACTCGCGAAGGGATCCACCTCGATCAGGCAACCCTGACGTGGCAAGAGGTGCTGCTGCGGCTTTTGGCCCGCCCCACCCTGGCCAGCAAAGCCTGGATCTATCGCCAATATGACCACCAGGTGCAAAACAACACTGTCCTTTGGCCGGGGCAGGGAGATGCAGCGGTTATCCGCATCCGCTCGCAAAAGTTTGGCGTCGGCGAGGTGCCACCCCTGCAGGCTGCCCGCAAGGCCATTGCTGCCACCCTAGATGGCAATGGCCGCTGGGTGTATTTGGATCCCTACGAGGGGGCCAAAGCCGCGGTGGCCGAAGCCGCCCGCAACCTTTCCTGCGTGGGGGCGGAGCCCTTGGCTGTAACCGACAACCTCAACTTCGGCAACCCGGAAAACCCGGTGGTGTACTGGCAGTTGGCCCTGGCCTGTCGGGGGATTGGGGAGGCCTGCCGTGCCCTAGGGACACCGGTAACAGGGGGGAACGTTTCCCTCTACAACGAGAAGGGATCCCAGGCCATCTACCCGACCCCCGTTATCGGCATGGTCGGTCTCATTCCGGACTTGAAGTTGGTCTGTGGCCAGGGGTGGCAGCAAGAAAGCGATCTCATCTACCTCTTGGGATCCCAGGCTGTTACCAGTCTGGGCGGCAGCGAGTATTTGGCGGCAATCTACCACAAGGTCACGGGTCGGCCTGCCCCCGTGGATCTGGAGCTGGAAAAGCGCGTGCAAGCCGCCTGCCGCCACGGCATCCGGCAGGGGTGGGTGCGCTCCGCCCACGACTGTAGCGAGGGAGGACTGGCCGTGGCTCTGGCGGAAGCCTGCCTCAGCGGGGGCCGCGGCGCCAGTGTCTCTCTGGCTCCCGGATCCCTGCGCTGGGATCAGGCCCTGTTTGGCGAGGGATCCAGCCGCATCCTCGTTTCTGTCAATCCAGCCCAGCGCTCTCCTTGGGAAGCCTACTTAGAGTCACAGCTCCCCGGCCAGTGGCAACTGCTGGGACAAGTGGGATCCCCTGCCGATCCCTTGGCCTTGACGACGGCAGAAGGGGATCCCCTGTTGTCGGTCTCTTTGGCCGCCCTGCAGGCCGCCTACCACAACACCTAGCTCCCCTCTCCCTTGGGGAGAGGGGCTGGGGGTGAGGGCGTCCCCAAGGGAGAGGGGCCGGGGGTGAGGGCAGCTCCCTCGGGGAGAGGGGCTGGGGGTGAGGGGGACTACCTCAAGCTGATCTTGCTTCAGACAAATTGGCCTGGATCACCTCTCGGTAGTGGGACTTGGGCTTAACGCCCACCACCTGCGCCACCAGCTCCTTGTTTTTGAAAAACTGCACCGTCGGCGTGCAAGCTACCCCGCCTGCCTCGGCAATCTCCGGATCCTTCTCGATGTCGATCTCCACCACGTGCAGCTTGTCGGCAAACTCTTCGATGACCTTGTTCAAGATTGGCCTGAGGGCATGACAAGGGGCACAGGTGGGAGCGGTGTACTTGACCATCAGCAGGCGATTGCTTTCGTGGTAGAGCCGCCGCAGGGCATAGCTCCCTTCATGGCAGGTCTTGCTGAAATCCAGATCCTCGTGGCCGTTCTCCGCAAAGCTGGCTTCCTCAACCGCAGATTCCTCCGCCAACTCTGCCTCAGGCGGGGCGGCAGCAGAGCTGGGTTTAGGATGGCTCTGGGGCAAGACGTGATACTCCTGAGCCAGGCCGTGTTCCGAGAGCCAGCGCTCCGCTAACATGGCCGCCATACAGCCGGTGCCGGCAGCGGTGATGGCCTGGCGAAACTCGTGATCCTGCACATCCCCGGCGGCAAACACGCCCTCTACACTGGTGGCTACCGATCCTGGGCGGGTGACAATGTAGCCCACTTCATCCAGCTCCAGTTGCCCCGTGAACAAGTCAGTGTTGGGCTTGTGGCCGATGGCGTAGAACAGGCCGCCCACCGCCATCTCCCGGATCTCGCCCGTCTGGTTGTTGCGCACCTTCACCCCGGTCAGGCGCTGGCCGTCGCCCAGGACTTCCACCGCCTCGGTGTGCCAGTGCACCGTAATCTTGGGGTGGTTGAGCACCCGGTCTTGCATGGCCTTGCTGGCCCGCATCTTGCCACTGCGCACCAGCATGTGGATATGGGATCCAAACTTGGTCAGGTAGGTGGCCTCCTCACAGGCGGTATCGCCACCGCCGATCACCACCAACTCCACCCCCTTGAACATGGGCATGGCCCCATCGCAGACGGCGCAGGCGGACATGCCGCGGTTCCAGTAGGTCTCCTCCCCGGGCAGGTGCAGGCGCTTGGCCGTGGCCCCGGTGGCGATGATCAAGCTGTGGGTGCGCACTTCCCGCTCGTCAGAACGGACGACAAAAGGCCGCTGGCTCAGATCCACAAAGGTGACATCCTCGGGGTAGAGCTCCGCCCCCCACCGCTGTGCCTGGGCCCGCATGTTTTTCATCAGTTGGGGGCCGCTGATGCCCTCGGGAAAGCCCGGAAAGTTCTCCACCTCGGTGGTGGTCATCAGTTGCCCACCCGGGATCCCGCCCGCCTGGAAGCCCTCAAACACAACTGGCTTCAGGTTGGCGCGCCCGGCGTAAATGGCCGCCGTAAACCCAGCAGGGCCAGAACCGATAATCACCACATTCTCAATCCGACTTTGCTCTGTCATCCGCTCTCTCTCCTTCTGCAACAGGGATATTACATCAAACTCATAATGACTACGCTTTAGCCTAACACGATTCGGCGAACTGGGCGAGGCTGGGGCTCGTCAGTCCTATTTTCGCTCCCTTGGGGCAGCCGAGGCATTGGCCTATCTAGAACGCAGGTGTGGACTGCTGGCGGGCCTAATCCTGAGCTGGCGGCAAGAGGTCTTGCCCAGGTTGTCTCATCAGTTGGGCAGAAGGCCAGAGCCGGGCCAGTTTTGTATCAGAAGCTACAAAATGCCGGTGTTGGCCTTTCTAGGATGGGTGAGCGCTTTTGGCCCATCCAAGTCGAGGCGCGGGGATCATCCGCTGGGATCCCATTTGTTTCAGCCACAATTTCCCCAGTCTTAACTGCAACCCAATCAGGAGAGAGCGATGGCATCCACGCCCCAAGAAGTGCTTCAGATGATCCAGGACAACAATGTCCAGATGGTGGATCTCAAGTTTGTCGATATCTTCGGCACCTGGCAGCATGTCTCCTTCCACACCTCGATGATTAAGGAAGAAACCTTCACCGAGGGGCTCCCCTTCGATGGATCCAGCATCCGGGGCTGGAAAGCAATCAACGAGTCGGACATGTACATGGTGCCGGATCCCAAGACGGCCTGGATCGATCCCTTTCTCGAGGTGCCCACCCTCAGCATGACTTGCAGCATCGTTGAGCCGCGCACTGGCCAGCCTTACAGCCGCTGTCCCCGCAGCCTTGCTGCCCGTGCCGTCGCCTATCTGCGATCGACAGGCATTGCCGATACCGCCTACTTCGGGCCGGAGGCGGAATTTTTCATTTTTGAGGATATTCGTTTCGACCAAACTCAAAACTCGGCCTACTACTTTGTGGATTCCATTGAAGGTCGCTGGAACTCAGGCCGTGAGGAGAAAGGTGGCAACCTCGGCTACAAGCCTCGCTACAAGGAGGGCTATTTCCCCGTTCCGCCCACCGATGCGCACCAAAATATCCGCACAGAGATGCTGCTGACCATGGGCAAATTGGGGGTGCCCATCGAGAAGCATCACCACGAGGTGGCGACCGGCGGGCAAGGGGAGTTGGGCTATCGCTTCGCCGATCTGGTCACCGCTGCCGACTACATGATGGTCTACAAATATGTGATCCGGAACGTGGCCCGCAAGCACGGCAAGACGGTGACGTTTATGCCCAAGCCCCTGTTTAACGACAACGGCACCGGCATGCACACCCACCAGTCCCTCTGGAAGGATGGTCAGCCCTTGTTCTACAGCGAAGGCACCTACGCCAACCTGAGCGAGACAGCTCTCTACTACATCGGCGGCCTGCTCAAGCATGCTCCGGCGATCTTGGCTTTCACCAACCCCACCACCAACTCCTACAAACGCTTGGTGCCCGGGTTTGAGGCGCCAGTCAACTTGGCCTACTCGCAGGGCAACCGCTCGGCTTCCATTCGCATTCCGGTGACCGGCAACAATCCCAAAGCCAAGCGTCTGGAGTTCCGCTGCCCAGATGCCACCTGCAACCCCTACATCGCCTTCTCGGCCATGTTGATGGCCGGCCTAGACGGGATCAAAAACAAGATCCACCCCGGCGAGCCCCTCGACAAGGATATCTACGATCTGGAGCCGGACGAGCTGGCCAAGATCCCCTCCACACCTGGATCCCTGTTGGACGCTTTGGAGAACCTGCAGAAGGATCATGACTTCCTGCTGGAGGGAGGTGTCTTTAGCGAAGATCTCATCCAGACCTATATCGAGTACAAGATCGACAACGAGATCAACCCCATCAACCTGCGGCCTCACCCCTACGAGTTCGCACTCTATTTTGACGCCTGATCGAGGTTTTCATCCAAAACATTCGTTCTCGAATGAGGTTTTGGAACGGGATCCCTTCTTTTGCCGTGGGGATCCCCTTTTTTTGCGCCTGCCCAGGTATTCTGGGTGTGAGCGCCGAAGTCTAGAGGTTGGAGGGAGGGTTTACAATGGAATGGCTTATTTTTGTTCTGTTCTCGTTTTTTCTTATCGGCCTTCTGGCGCTTGTTGTCTATCTAGCTGACTATCTAGAGAAGAAGCGTCGGGAAGCTTTGGATCAGGTAGCCAGGAGCCTGGGCATGTCGTTTTCAGCGGAGCTACCCGAAGGGATCCGCTCCCGCTTGCTTCAGGCAGGCTTTGAACTATTTGAACGAGGCTACGATCGACGTTTCTACAACTCAATGTCCAAGCGGCTAATCGATGGAACTGAGATCGGTGCCTTTGACTATCAGTACACCTATAAGTACCCCAGCGGCAGGGGCAAGAGTCGCAGGATTGTCTGGGGCAAGAGTCGCGGCACTCATCCCCAGTCTGTTTTCTGGGCCTATTGCGAAGATCTGCGGCTACCTCACTTTCGGCTACATCCGAATATTCCCCTGTTTCACGACATCGCCAAAGCCTTTGGCATGCAAGATATCAACTTCGAGAGCCACCCTCGGTTTTCCCGCAAATACCTCTTGCGCGGAGAAGATGAGGCCAAGGTTCGCCTGCGCTTCGATCCTAGTTTTCTTAGCTTTTTGGAGCAACATGCTCCTTGTTGTGCCGAGGGATCCGGGCCGCAGCTTATCGTTTGGCGGGATGACCAACAGGTGAGTCCAGAAAAAATGGCAGACCGGCTGCGCTTCGGGGAAGAATGGGTGCAAAGACTGCGGCTGCGTCGCGTTTAGCTCTCTGGATCGCCCCTCAAGGCCACTCCCTGGGTATGATGAGAGGAAGAGTTTAAAAAACGTAACGTGTCTTCCTCATTGTCCCAGGCGGTTGTTCTGATTACAGGGGCCACAGGGGGTATTGGCAGCGCCCTTGTGCCTCTGTTGGCCCAGGCCGGAGCCCATCTGGTGCTGGCGGCGCGGCGAGAGGATCCCCTTTCCACCTTGGCGGAGAAAGCGGTGTCCCTGGGGGCTGCCTCCGGGCTGGGGATCCCTGCCGATGTGACGGACTACAGCCAGGTCGAGGCCCTTGTCAACCAAACCCTACAAAGGCACGGGCGGATCGACGTGTTGATCAACCTGGCGGGGGCTGGGATCCTCAAGCCTGCCCCGCAAATTACCCCTGCCGACCTGGAGCAGATGCTGGCGGTCAACCTCAAGGGCAGCTTCTACACCAGCCAACTGGCGGCCAACGCCATGCGGGAGCAAAAATCCGGCCACATCCTCAACTTCCCCGGCATTCTTGGGCGTCACCCTATGGCTATGGCTGCAGCTTACTGTGCCGCCAAATTTGGCGTGGTCGGCTTTAGCAAGTGCATGGCCGATGAGCTGAAGCGCTTTGGGGTGCGCTTTACCCTGTTTTACTTTGGCGGCATTGACTCGCCCTTCTGGGATCCCATCAGCCTCAAGGTGCAGCGGGACAAAATGCTCAGCCCTGCCACGGCTGCCGAGGCCATTCGCTTTATCCTCACGCTGCCCGCCAATGCCGTGCCCAACGAGGTGGTGTTGCAGCCGGAAAGCCACCAGTTTCTCTAAGGCTCGCCCAGTTCTGGGAATGGGGGGGATCCCAAGCTGCTGAAGTCGGGATCGCCAGCAGGGACTTTCCCAGCCTGGAAAGGGAGGGTTGAGGCGGGCGAGGTCTCCCCGTGGCTAGTTGGGAGGATTGCTTCCATAATTAGGGAGACGTCCAGCCAGGGGCCTGGCCGATGGAGGCCATACGCTCACTTTTGCAAGAGGAGCCTATCCTCTCGTTTGCTCTACTGCTGGGGGTGATCCTGGTGGTGCCGCTGCTCTTTGAGCGGCTGCGCCTGCCGGGGCTGGTGGGCCTTTTGGCGGCGGGGATCGCCCTGGGGCCGCAGGGGCTGAACCTGCTGAGCTCAAAGCTGCCGACGGTGCAGTTGCTCTCGGATATCGGCGTGGTCTACCTGCTGTTTGTGGCCGGGCTGGAGATCGACCTGGAGCAATTTCGGCAGACCCGCAACCGCTCCGCCACCTTTGGCTTGTTGACCTTTGCCATCCCTCTAACCGTGGGCACTGCCATTGGGCGGCTATTTGGCTTCGGCTGGAACGCCGCCATCCTGCTGGGATCCCTGTTTGCCTCCCACACTCCCCTGGGCTACCCCATTGTCAGCCGCTATGGCCTGGTGAAAAACGAGGTGGTGCTGGTCACCATCGGCGGCACCATCTTCACCGACATTGCCGCGCTGCTGGTCTTGGCGGTCTGCGTCGGCATCCACGGCGGCGAGTTTTCCCTCTGGAGCTTGGTGCGGCTGCTGGGATCCCTGCTGCTCTATGCGGCTGCGGTGCTGTTTGGGGTGGACTGGCTGGGGCAGCGGTTTTTTCGTGTAACCGGCAGCGAAGAGGGCAACCAATTTTTGTTTGTGCTGCTGGCTCTGTTTGTGGCAGCTCTGGGGGCGCAATGGATTGGGGTAGAGAAGATCATCGGCGCCTTTCTGGCGGGGCTAGCCGTGAACGATGTGCTGCGGGAGGGCTCTGTCAAAGAAAAGATCGTCTTTGTCGGCAGCATCTTGTTCATCCCCGTCTTCTTTGTGGATATAGGGCTGTTGCTCGACCTGCGCGCCTTTCTACAAACCCTCAGCTCCCTTTGGCTGATGTTGAGTATCCTGCTGGGGTTGACCCTGAGCAAATACGCTGCCGCCCAACTCTGTCAGTGGCTCTACCACTACACCCCGGCGCAAAAGCTGATGATGTGGTCGCTTTCCTTACCCCAGGTGGCGGCCACCTTGGCGGCAACCCTGGTGGGGTACCGCGTGGGGTTGCTCAATGCAGAGGTGCTCAACAGCGTGGTGGTGTTGATGTTGGTTACGGCCACCCTGGGCCCAATTTTGACCAGTCGGGCGGCCACGCAAATGGCTATGGAGGAGGAACAGGGTCGGCTTCCATCTGCCGCAGGGGTCGCTCCCGCCTCTGCAGCGCCGCCTTCCCCGCCCTACGTGGTCGTGGTGCCGCTGGCCAATCCCGAAACCGAGGAAAACCTGCTGGAGATGGCCTGCCTCCTGGCCAAGCACGAGGGCGGGCGGGTGGTTCCCCTCGCGGTGGCGACCGGCCACCTGCACATGGACTCTCCCTTGCTGCAGGACTCTCTAGAACACGGCGAGGATCTGCTGCGGCGGGCAGTGGAGTTTTGTCAGGCCTCGGGAGTAGAAGTTACCCCCCTCAGCCGCATCGACAGTCACGTTGCCCAAGGGATCAACCACGCCAGCCGTGAGCAGAACGCCAGCCTCATCGTCATGGGCTGGAGCGATCCCACCCGCTTGCGGGCCCGCCTCTTCGGCAGTGTCATCAATAGCGTCCTCTGGGCCGCCCATTGCCCGGTTGCCGTGGCGCGCCTGCTCCAGCCCTCTCACAAGCTGCGGCGGATCCTGGTGGCGCTGGAAAACTTTCGCTCGCAGGCGGCTCGGGCAGTGCGCTTAGCCGAGATCTTGGCTGCCGCCAACCAGGGAGAGGTTACCTTGCTCCACATCTGCCTCGCCAGCACCCCCGAAAGCGATCGCCAGTGGCTGGAGGCGCAGCTTTTGTCCCTGGCCCAACAGCCGGACTTGAGCTGCCCTGTCCAGGTAAAGGTCTTGGCCAGCGACGATGTCGTCGAAGCCCTCTTGCAGGAGGCCCAAGGGTTTGACCTGGTGGTGTTGCCCTCTTTTCGGCGGCGCAACCCCAGCGGGAGCCTATCCTTCAGCGACACGACCACCCGCATCCTGGAACGCCTCACCAGCTCTTTGATCATGGTCGGGGAGCCCCTCTAAACGACAGCGGGGGTCGGATCCCCCCACCCCCTCCGGCGGGCCTAGCAGCCATCCCACCCACCACGAGCCGCTCGACCCAAGGGTGGCTGCCCCCTGCAGCCTACTGGGATCCCTGTTTCCACACTCCCCTGGGCTACCCCATCGTCAACAGCACCCAAAAAAAAGGATCCCGGCCGGGATCCTTAGGCTTGTGCCAGAGCATCAACAGCTACAAGTGAGTCAGCTCATGCTGACTCGGCTGCGGTCATAGGTGAGACGGAAGGTGGGATGCACCTTTCCTTGGATGCGGTTCCAGAAGTTGCGCACATTGACGTGCAGCCCAACCTGCTCCGTGCCGCGCACCAACATGGCTTGCTGCCGAATCCGAATCGCGCGTTGATGACCCATCATCAGGCGGCGAGCCAACTCGTCCAGAATATGGGAACGGCCCGCCTCCGGAGCAGCTGCCATCACCGGAGCGGCTGGAGCCGGCGCTGCCGCAGCCTCGGTACGATAGGCCACGCCTCGATAGAGCAGGTTCAGGTTAGTGGGCAAAACCACCGGCTTGCTCAGGTGGCGGAACCGCCAGTCCAGCCCCCGATAGCGACCCCCCACTTTGCCCGGAGAAACAGTCACCGTCGCCGGTGAGTGGGTGTAACCAACGCCACGGTAAGAGAGTTCCATGATTTTCGCCTCCAAATGTAATGGTCTGTATCCACTTCACTTCCTGAGTTGAGAAGTGACCTGGGATGTCCCCTGGACAGTCACAAGGTTTGAGGCGCGTTCCTTCGGGATAATTCCCTACTTCCGTCCTCTGGCCGCCATCTCGCCCCACGATGAGCCAAACGGCAGGCGAAAGGATGAACGATTTCTGTCTACATTCTGTATTATAAGCTACGGTTTTGGGGTGTTGTCAGCAACTTTTAACAAAAATTTCTCCTGATTCCCCCTCTAGCTATCCAACAACCCAGGCTGAATGACGCGGCATCCTCTTTGGGAGCCGGTTTGCAGCGCTTTGGGTTGGGCCCAGTCTGTCCGCAAGGCCGAAGAAAGCAGTATCGTGGAAGAATCCTCAGGATCGGCTACAAAAGTTCATACTCCTGGTGGGGTGTCTCGGTGCAGGAAGACTTTCGCCTGATTTTGGACATTGTGACGGTGTTGGCGGCAGCGGCGGCGGGCGGATTTTTGGCCTCCCTGTTGAGGCAGCCGGTGTTACTGGGGTATTTGCTGGCCGGGATCCTGGTGGGGCCGGCGGGGCTGGGGTGGATCAAGGAGTTGGTGCAGGTGGAAACCCTGGCCCAGTTTGGGGTGACCTTTTTGCTATTTACTTTGGGGGTGGAGTTTTCCCTCAAAGAATTGCGCCAGGTGCGGGGGATCGCCATTGGCGGCGGTGCCTTGCAGATCGGCCTGACCATCGCGATCACAGCGGTGCTGGCGGTGGCCAGCGGCTGGCTGACGCCGGTGCAGGGGATCTTCCTGGGGGCGGTGCTCTCTCTGTCTTCCACGGCGGTGGTGCTCAAAAGCCTCATCGAGACCAACCAGATGGGCACGCCCCAAGCTCAGGCCATGCTGGGGATCTTGATTGTGCAGGATCTGGCGGTAGGGCTGATGCTGGCGGTGTTGCCGGCTTTGGATTGTCCTTTGCCGGAGCTGGCGGGATCCCTGGCCAAGGCGCTGGCAGAAATCGGCCTGGTGGGGCTGGGGGCGGTGGTGGGCGGGATGTGGCTGGTGCCCGCTTTCCTGCGGCTTTTGGCGCAGCAGGAGAGCAAAGAAGTGTTTTTGCTGGGGGTGATCAGCCTCTGTGTGGGGATTGCCCTGTTGACGGAGCGGCTGGGCATTTCCAGTGAGATCGGGGCTTTTATCGCCGGGCTGATGATCTCAGAAGTGGAATACGCCGACCAGACCCTGGCTTACGTAGAGCCCTTGCGGGATGTGTTTGCCGCCCTCTTTTTTGCTGCCATTGGCATGCTCATCGATCCCAGCTTTATCGCCGCCCACCTGCCCTTGATCCTAGGGTTAGTGGGGCTGGTGATGGTGGGCAAGTTTTGCCTGGTGGCCCCTTTGGCCGGTCTGTTCGGCTACCCGCTCCCCTCAGCGGTGTTGGTGGGGCTGGGCCTCTCGCAGATCGGCGAGTTCTCCTTTGTCTTGGCCAGTGAAGGGCAGGCGCTGGGGCTGGTGTCGCGGCAACTCTATTTGCTCATCGTCAGCACCACCGCTGTTACCCTGCTCGTCACTCCCTTTCTGCTCAGGGGCGCGCCGCGACTGCTGGCAAACTTACAAGGGATCCCCTTCTGGGCCCGTTGGCTGGAAGGGAGCGAGCAGCCCCGCGCTCTGGCTCCCGACGCTCCCCAAGAGGGGCACGTGGTGGTGTGCGGCTATGGACAGGTGGGGCAAGACATCGTGCGCATCCTGGAAGCCCGTCGCCATCCCCTTTTGGTGATTGACCAGTCGGAACGGGTGATCCAACAGTTGCGCTCGCGCGGGATCCCCTATCTCTACGGCAATGCCGCCAGCGCCCCGGTGCTGGAGAAAGCTTGTCTGTCCCAAGCTCGCGCCCTGGTGATCGCCCTGCCGGATCGCCTGAGCATGCGCCTTTGCCTGAAACGGGCGCTGGAACTGGCGCCCCACCTGGATGTGGTGGTGCGGGCCACCCATGAAGAGGACATTGAGCAGCTCTATCAGTTGGGAGCCCGAGAAGTCGTCCACCCGGAATTTGAGGCCAGCCTGGGCTTGTGCAGCCATGTGCTGCTGAAGCTGGGCGAGCCCCTGGAGGTCATCCAGCAGGAGATCCTAGCCATCCGCAGCAGCCACTACCGCGATTTGCGCCCTCTCCACCCCAGTTGCCTGATCCCCACGCCTGTCAGTTGGCTGACACCCCCTTCTCCCCCCCTCTCCGCTCCTGCCAACGGCAGCTCACCTGAGGTGCTGGCCTGGTGGGAACACTGGCAGCGCCCCGTGCAGCCGGAATGGGCAGGGATCTCAGGCTCCGCTGAGTAGATCTCTCAGGGGAGCTAGCCAGGATAGGGGATCCGCAGGAGCTGGTTGACCGGCGGGCGAGCCACCTGCAACTGTTTTCCGTCCGGCCACTGGATCTGGATTTCCTTGACCAGCGTTTCGGATCCCAGGCCAAAGTGGGCCACCGGCTCCATCTGACAGAGGTAGCCGCTGCCGGCATCGATGGGATAGATCTGGGTGCGGGTAGAGGTGATCAGCCGCACCAGGGCGCCGCGGGCCGGGGATCCTTGGCGGGTGAGGGGCAAGACCCTTAGCCAGTTGTTGCCATTAGCCAGGGGGCGGTAGAAGCTCAGGGGCTGGGCGCCCGACTCGCCGTGGGCAATGAGCAGCTCCAGGCGACCGTCCCCATCCACATCGGCGACTGCCGCTCCCGTCCCCAATCCCTGCGGCTCGGCAGCCTCTCCAATGTCAATGACCTGCCAGCAGCCAGAGCGCCAGCCAAACAGGCGGTTGGGCTCGCCGATGTTGTTAAAAAACAGCTCCGGGTAGCCGTCGTTGTCGAAGTCGGCAGCAATGACTGTGCGAATGCGGGAGGGTCTGGCCAGATCTGGGGGGGCCACGTTCTTGAAGATGCCGCCGGGGGTTTGGATCCAGAGGCGATGCGGCCCTTCCCAGTTGCCGTAGACCAAGTCCAGCCGCCCGTCCCCATCCAGATCCACCGCTGCCACCCCCCGCCCATGCTCGCCGGGATCCGCCAGCCCCACCTCGGCGGCAATCTCCTCGAAGGTGCCATCCCCGCGGTTGCGAAACAAAAAGTTGGGCCCCTGCTCGTTGACGGCAAACATGTCCATCCGCTGCGAGACCAAGGGCAGGGCCACCAGCCCCCGCCCGCCCGTTACCCGGTTCACCCCCGCCTCCGGTGCCACATCGGCAATCATCTGGTTGGAGCCCAGCTCGTAAAGGCGCATGGGGCCGCCGTAGTTGGCCACGAAAAACCCGTACCGCCCCTGGCCAAAGCGATCCACGCAGGCCACCGAGCGACCGGCCGTCAAGTTGAGGGCATCTTGGTTGTGGGGTAGAGAGAACAGATCCACCCAACGGGATCCCTGCCAGTCGAAGAGGCGATCCCCAAAGCGCTTGCGCCCGCCGAAGGTATCGGTATTCAAAACATAGAGTTCTTCTTGCCCGTCGCCGTCGAAGTCGCCGGCAGCCACCCCAATGGCCATGCGCCCTGCATCGGCCAGAGTATCGTCCACCAGATCCACCAGCGCCTGGCCGTTCCACTTCAAAACCCGATTCGGGCCGCGGAAGCCGCACACAAACAGCTCAAAAGCCCCGTCCCGATCCACATCGCAAACGGCAACCCCATAGAAAAGGGCAGGCGGGTTGAACAAGAGGAGGGAGCTGCAATCTCGAAACATGGGGATCCCGTCGTAGGAGAGGCAGGAACTGGTGGAGCTCCAAACTCTAATGGTATGCTAGATCTCCGCCGTAGCTTCCCTCTCGACCATGCCACGCATTAAATCTGCCATCAAGCGCGTCAAGATTGCCGAGCGAAATCGGCTACGCAACAAAGCTACCAAAGCCATGGTGCGCGCGCTGATGAAAAAAGTGATCTCTCTCTCCTCTACTTACGCCGCCAACCCCCAACCGGAAACCCTGCAGGAGATTCAAGCGGCGATGAGCGCTGCCTTTAGCCGCATCGACAAAGCGGCCAAAACAGGGGTTCTCCACAAAAACACAGCCGCCCGTCGGAAGGCTCGTCTATCTCGGATTGTGCAACGATCCCTAGCCGCCACAAGTGCCTCCTAAGACAGGGTCTTGGACAGGCGGAGCCCAAAGGGCTCTACTGCTGCCCCGGAAGCAAGCTTAAGCATTTGCCTACCAGGCTACTCTGCTGTGTGTTGCAACCTTCTCCAAACCGGCGCTGACAGCCGTTGACCTCAGCCAAGGAGCAACAGCAGCCATGGCAAGACGGGACATCTGGTCAGGGATCCCAGTTCTCGGCCAGGCCAACTAGCGGGAATCCAAGGTGCGCACCAGCCAGCGCCGCAGCGGATGCCAGGCGGGCAAAGACAAAATCCAGCGGGACTGGCGCTCCAACATCAGGCGCTCCATGGGATAGAGGCCAAACAGCTCGTAGCGGCTTTGGGCGATCAAGATCCCCAGCGTGAAGCTGACGCACAGCAAAAGGCCGAAGGTAGGCCAGCCGGGCCGGTAAAACAAGGCATAGCGCAGGCCTGTCCAGGTGAAATGGTTCCACAGGCGGATGAGATCTGCCCGCAAAGCCCAGAGGCTGGGGATCCCGACCAGCAGCCACAGCAGGCCCAGAAAGATAAAGCTGCCGCCATGGTAGAGGCGCAGCAGACGCCTGGCCGCCGGAGAGAGGGATCCCAGGCCAGGAGGGACGGAAATAGTGTTCCTCTCCTCTGCTGAGTCAGGCTCAGGGGGCAAGGGCATAGGGATCCCGGTTCTCCAAACCAAGACTTTCGTTATAACTTTAGCGACTGGGATCCCTGAACGCAGCTCCTGGGGGTTTTGGGGAGTAGGTTACAGAGAGCGGAACTTGCCCAAGGATATAATGGCTCTGCAGCTTGCCTTGCTAGCTCAATGGATAGAGCACCGACCTTCTAAGTCGATGGTTGCAGGTTCGAGTCCTGCGCAAGGCGCTAGGCTCTGTTTTGAGTTGCCGACAAGCTGCCCTGATGGGGGCACCACACCTGGAAAATCACCTGCCGGGAACGGCTTTCCACCGTCAGGGATCCCTTTAACATCTCCATAGCCTTTTTGGCTAGCGGCAGGCCTAGGCCTGTCCCTCCGGCCTTGCGGCGATCCAACTGTGGGATGCGGTAGAACTTTTCAAACACATGGGGCAGCGCCTCTGGAGGAATTTCCACTCCCGTATTGCGCACCTCGATCAGCCAGCCGGGACGGTTCTGTTGATGGGTCTGGCTAAAGCGCAAACAGATGCTTTCCCCAGCCGGCGTGTACTTGCAGGCGTTGTTCAAAAGTTCGCCCACCACCCGCGACAGCAGGCTCTCATCCGTGCAGAGGGGCAAAAGGTCGGGATCCCATTCCAACTGAAACTGTTGGTTCTGCTGGGCAGCTCGCAGCCGGAAGGGCTCGGAAAGATTGGGGATCCACTCCTGAGGAGATAACCAGGTTAGATTGAGATCCCTATTTCCGGCTTCAATAGCTTGCAATTCCAACAGCTCGTTGATCAAGTCCAGCTCGCGGTTGGTCTCCATCTCCAAAATCTGCAAGTAGCGCTGCTCCCGCTCCGTCAGGTTGGCCTTGGAGAGAAAAGCAATTGCCAGCTTCATGTTGGTTAGAGGCGTGCGCATCTCGTGGGAGACCATGTGCAGAAACTCATCCTTGAGGTGGTTGAGCTCCTGCAACTGCTGCACCTGCTGCTGCACGGTTTGGAAAAGCCGGGCCTGGCGAATGGCAATCGCACACTGGCTGGCCACCCGCCGCATCAAGCGCTGTTCCCGCTCGCCAAACACCTGCCCCGGCGGACGCGAGCCGCAAATATTTCCCAGCAGGAGAGATTCGCCTTCCTGAGCATCGCAAATGGGAAGTACCAGCAGCGTGTGGCGGTCGTAGCTGGGCCAGCAGGGGTGGCCAAGGTTGCTGAAATAGCAGAACTGCCCACCCTGAAGCTGCTGGAGCACCTCGGCAAAATCGGCAAAGGGGATCTCCAGGGGAAAACGGCGGATCCCTTCTCCAGGTCGATAATCCAAGGCCAAAACGCTAACCTGTCGTTCTGGGTCATGGAGGGCAATCATGCAGCCGGAAAGACCCAGTCTGAGGGCCAGTTCTTGCGCCACGGTTTCCAAAATCTTGTGCTCGTCTAGGCTGGAGCGAATTTCTTCCGTGATCAGTTGCAGCAGGGCCTCGTCTTCGTAGGCTTGCTGCAGTTGGCCGTTGCGCACCCGCACTTGGTAATCCAGTTCGGCGTTGGCTTGCTGCAGCTTTTGGTAAAGTTCCGCCTGTCGAATGGCGACTGCCAGGTGATTGCCAATTGCCCTGGCCAACTCGATCTCTTCCTCTTGCCAATCGGGTTCAGAGATCAGGCGTCTCAGGGCTAGAGCGCCCCAAAGTTTCCCTTGACAGGCCACCGGGATGGTAAGCCAGGGGCCAAGCTGGTGGTCTTGCCTTTCCTGCAATGCAAAGGGATCGGAAACTTGCTGGGGATCCGCCACGTGAAAAACTTGCAGCTGCTGCAACTGCTGAATGGTTGGGATCTGCGGATCATCCGGTATGCGCATTTGGAGAGTACTGGGCACATCGGGGGAGCGAACATAGCCGGCAATGCCCACCCACACCTTCTCGGTAGGCAGATATTGGTAAAGGGTAACCCGCGCTGCCTGCAAAACCTGGCCTACTTCCTGCACCGCTACCTCAAAGAGGGCGGGTAGATCCAAAGAGGTGCTGATGGCTTGAATGAGCCGGTTAAACAGTTTTTCCCGCTGCACCTGTTGCTGCAGCTTTAGCTCGGCCTGCTTGCGCTTGGTGATGTCCAGGGTTACCCCGACAACATGGCTGGGATCCCCTTCCGGCCCCAGGAGCACAATCCCCTGAGAGAGGTGCCAGCGCACCTGCCCGTCTGCGAGATGGGCACGGTACTCGACTGCCAAGTTGGGATCCCCCTCCAATGCTCTAGGCCCCGCCAACTGGAAAGCTTCCTTCACCCTTTGGCGATCTTCGGGGTGAACGCTCTCGAAAAACATCTCCAGAGTGAACTCCTCGCCGGGATCCCGTCCGTACTTGGCCTTGCACTGAGGGGAACTGCTCAGCTCCCCGCTGCGCAGATCCAGTTGCCAGTAGCCCAGTTGGGTGGCCTCCAGAGCCAAGGAGAGATGCTCTGGATAAAAGCCGCCGTCTTCTGGCCGCACCGGCACCAGGCGGTGTTGAGCTGAAGCCATCTCCCCCACCAAAACGGTTGGTTGTTCCACCAGCGCTACCTCATTGTGGACGATCCTCATACAGATCTGAGAGATCCCCTTGCCAGAAATCCTTAGCTTTAAGCATGATTTTAGTACTCTGCTCAAAGATGTGTTAGCCAATACAAGATCTTTACTTCACGCTAAACTTCAGATCCGGAGAGCCGACTCTTGCCCGCAGCTTGTGGCCGAGGGGGGAGCCTCTGCTATAGTAATGGGCAGTTGCGCCTTGGATCCCAACACTGGGGATCCCCCTAGCAGGTGGGGTTAGGGCAAGCCGAAATGAGTTCGCGTTGAGAAGAGAGCAGTGCTGCATCAAGCTCCTTCCTTGCGGCTGCGCCCTCAGCCTGCGTGAAGCGTTGATTCTTTTTTATGCTGCCCTATGCCACGTTTGGCCTAAAAAAATTGCTGCTGATTTTGAGCGGGGATCTTTTCCCTCGGAAGCCTATAGTTAGTTTCTGGCGATTGTTCGATATTTTTCGGTTTGCGGTAACGCGGCTGCTCAAGGTGCCGCTGCCCTCTTCCTTTGGTTAGCGGGCAGAGACAACCCAACGGATGGGGATAACCTCAGGTTGGGCTAGCTGGCGAAGGTGAGGTTGTCCCCAAGAACGGATTCTTTGAGCCTATCCTCTTGCCGGCCAAGGTCGCCAAAGTTGCTTGTGGCAACGGCCAGGTTGTCCTGTACGGGCTGATGGCTAGCTTAGAGCGCCTGGGGTGGCAGGCAAGGGGATCCCTGCGGCATTTTTCAACGGATCGTCACCCAGCCAATTCATTTTCTGTAGAATTCAAGGTTATTTCTGTGATTTGTGAACTTCCTCGCAGTCCTCAGCCTGCTCTGCAGGAGCAGGAGCGATCGCTTTCTGCCACAACCGCGGCTGTCCGGCCCGAATGGCCAAGCCACCCCCTGGATCCCCTAAATGGCGAAGAAATCCGGCAAGTGGTCAAAATCCTGCGTCAGGAGCGCCCTCTTGCTTCCCGCTGCCGCTTTGTCACCATCCAACTGCAGGAGCCGGAGCGGCCCTGGATGGAAGCTTGGCAACCGGGCCAACCCTGGGATCGGCAGGCGTTTGTGGTGCTGTTGGATCCCACCGAGGGCAGCACCTACGAGGCGGTGGTCTCCCTCTCTCGGCAGCAGGTGTGCTCTTGGCAGCTCGTCCCCGGCGTGCAGCCGCCCCTTTTGGACGATGAGGTCTACGCCTGTGACCGCTTGCTCAAGGAGGATCCCCAATTTCTGGCCGCCCTGCAGCGGCGGGGCATTGCCGATGTGGAGCGGGTGATGGTGGACTACTGGACGGTGGGCTACTTTGGGATCCCGGAAGAAAAGGGGCGGCGGCTGGTGCGGGGTCTGTGTTTCCTGCGCACTTCCCCTTACGACAATGGCTATGCCCGTCCCCTCGAAGGCCTCTACCCCTGGATTGACCTCAACCAAATGCAGGTGATCAAGGTGGAGGATCGCGGCCCCTGGCCTCTGCCCCCGGAAGATGGCAATTTTGACGAGATCTTCTTCAAAGAGTTTCGCCGAGATTTGAAGCCTTTGGAAATTACTCAGCCCCAAGGGGTGAGCTTCCAAGTAGAAGGCCACCACATCCGCTGGCAGAAGTGGGATCTGCGCATCAGCTTTAACCCCCGCGAGGGGCTGGTGCTGCATCAGGTGAGCTATGAGGATCAGGGCCGCCTTCGCCCCATCCTCTATCGGGCTTCGGTAGCCGAGATGGTGGTGCCCTACGGGGATCCACGGGATCCCCACTGTCGCAAGAACGCCTTTGACGTGGGGGAATACGGCATCGGCATGCAGGCCAATTCCCTGCGCCTGGGCTGCGACTGCCTGGGGGAGATCTACTACTTCGATGCCTGGCTGCCCAGCAACAGCGGTGAGCCCATGCTCCTCAAAAACGCCATCTGCATGCACGAGGAGGACTTTGGCGTGCTCTGGAAGCACACCGACTGGCGCACGGAGCGAGCTCAGGTGCGGCGCTCGCGGCGGCTGGTGCTCTCTTTCTTTACCACCATCGGCAACTACGACTACGGCTTTTTCTGGTACTTCTACCAGGACGGCACGCTGGAGTTCGAGGCCAAGCTCACCGGCATCATCAACACCTGCGCCACCCTGCCGGGGGAGGAACCGGAGTTTGGCGTCTTGGTAGCGCCCCAATTGTCTGGCCTCAACCACCAGCACTTTTTTACCGTGCGCCTGGACATGGCGGTGGATGGGCCGGGCAACTCCCTCTACGAAGTCCATGCCGAGCCGCTGCCCTTGGGGCCGGATAACCCCTACGGCAACGCCTTCCGCGCCCGCTCCACCTTGTTGAGCACTGAGCAGGAAGCCAAGCAAACGGTGGATCCCTTGCGGGGGCGCTACTGGAAGATTGTCAACCCCAACCGCCACAACCGCCTGGGGCAGCCGGTGGCCTACAAGTTGCTCCCAGGAGAGAATGTCCGGTTCCTGGCCCACCCCGACTCCTGGCTGTATCGACGGGCAGGGTATTTGGCCCACCACCTCTGGGCCACGCCCTATCATCCTGGCGAAAAGTTCCCGGCGGGGGACTACCCCAACCAACACCCCGGTGGGGAAGGGCTGGTGAAATGGACACAAGCCAACCGATCCCTAGAAAATACCCGCCTGGTGCTCTGGTACAGCTTTGGCTGTAACCACTTCCCCCGCACCGAAGACTGGCCGGTGATGCCGGTTAGCTACATTGGCTTTCTGCTCAAGCCGCTGGGCTTCTTTGAGTGCAACCCGGCTTTGGATGTGCCCCCTCCGCCGCCGAAAACCAAAAGCTGCTGCAGCACCAGCCATTCCCATTAGCTGCGGTGAGCGCCAGGCCCCACCTTGGCATGGCATTGGATCTTGCCGGACTTTCATGGACGCCCAAAAGCCCTCCAGCAACCTTCTGGGCCTAGGGCACCTGAGGATGGAGCTGACGGGAGTCGAACCCGTGTCCGAGATGGGTACTAAGGGATCACTCATTCACAGGCTTAGCCTCTTTGACCCTCGAGGCGGGGATCGCCGTTTGGATCCCGGCGATGGGATTTCTCCGCCTAATCTTGGTCTCTCCCTCGACGGAGCCAGAGCAGAGAGCTGCACCCGTTGGGGTTGTGATCCGCCCACTTAACGGGGTCGTGAGCAGATCCTCGAGCTCAGAGTCAGTTTTCGGTTACTGAGCCTTAGGCAGCCAGAGCAGCTGCTTTACGAGCAAAGGGTACGACGTTGTTCGCACGTACTGGTTTGAGCCTGGTGATAACGGGATAAGCTCAATCCCGACCTGTATCATGAACCCATGTTCGCCACCCCGTCGAAACCGTTACAGCCCCAGGGTTGGTCTAAGTTCAGCATAGCAAGATTTTTAGGGATACGGCCAGAACCTTTGCTAGTGTGACAGAAGTTTTGCTAGTATGACAAAGCTGCAAACTTGGGTCGGTAGCTCAGCGGTAGAGCACTCGGCTTTTAACCGATTGGCCCAGGGTTCGAATCCCTGCCGACCCATGTCTTCGGTCACTTGCAAGTAGCAGCGCGACCTGGAAACTGGCGCGGCAACGGTTTATCCGCCCTCCCTGTCGTCGGTTGCCGGTCGGAAGGCCATGTTCTTGCGCCTAGGTGCGGCCGAGATGCTCCAGTTGATCCAGGTTGGGGCCGCTCAGCCGGAAGGCTTGGCCAAACCCCTGAATGAAGCTGCCGCCGGTGGGGGTGATCTGGCAGAAGTGAAAATCCGCCAGGCCCAGGATCATCTCGGCAATCTCGTACTTGGCACGATAAAGGGCCTCAAACCCCCAGGCTTGGGCCTCCGCGCGGCTGAGGAACCGGGCTTCTCCGCTCACCATCACCCGCGGCAAAGCGTGGTTGCTGCGGGGATCCACCGGCGTGGGCGGCTCGTGGATGAGCAAGCTGGCGCGGGGATCCGCCCGCAAAGCCTGGGTGTGGGAAGAAAGATCGCTAATGACAATGGCAAAACGCAAGGGATCCCGTTGCACCACAAAGGGCACCAGCGACACTGCCGGGGATCCCTGCTCCAGCACCCCCAAGCAGGCCACCGGCTGGCTCTCCAACAGCGCCTTCAACTTTTCCTGCGCCGACATCGCTTCTTCTCCCATGGCCTTTGTTATTATGCCCAAGCCCCCCTTGCTGGAGAAGGGATAGATCCCTGGGATAATAGCTCTTAGCCCGCCGGGAGCGACCGTTTTCGACCCTATCGATACATCCCGATGGATTGTGATTATCTCGTTCAGATCCTTACAGCTCGCGTTTACGACGTGGCCCAAGAAACCCCCCTGGAGCCGGCTTTTAACCTCTCCCGCCGCCTGAACAACCCGGTCTGGCTGAAACGGGAAGACATGCAGCCGGTTTTCTCCTTCAAGCTGCGCGGGGCTTACAACAAGATGGCCCACTTGCCCCCGGAGCAACTGGCGCAAGGGGTGATCGCGGCCTCCGCAGGCAACCACGCCCAAGGAGTGGCCCTGGCAGCACAGCGGCTGGGCACTCGGGCCATCATCGTCATGCCCGTCACCACCCCTCAAGTGAAGGTGGATGCCGTGCGGGCGCGGGGCGCAGAAGTGGTCTTGTACGGAGATACCTTTGACGATGCCTACGCTCACGCGCGGCAACTGGAAGCCGAGAAAGGTTTGACCTTCATCCATCCATTCGACGATCCCCTGGTGATCGCCGGCCAGGGTACCATCGGCATGGAAATCCTGCGCCAGTACCAACAGCCCATCCACGCCATCTTCGTCGCTGTTGGCGGGGGCGGCCTGATCGCGGGCATTGCCGCCTACGTTAAGCGCTTGCGCCCCGAAATCAAGATCATCGGTGTAGAACCGGTGGACTCCGATGCCATGTACCGGTCTCTCCAGGCAGGCCGGCGGGTGCGCCTATCCCAAGTAGGTCTGTTTGCCGATGGAGTGGCAGTGCGGGAAGTGGGGGAAGAGACCTTCCGCCTCTGTCAGCAGTACGTGGACGAGATCCTCCTGGTGACTACCGACGACACCTGTGCCGCCATCAAGGATGTCTTTGAAGATACCCGCTCCATTTTGGAGCCTGCCGGAGCTCTGGCCATTGCCGGCCTCAAAGCCTATGTGAGCCGCACCGGCATCCAAGGACAGACTTTGCTGGCGGTCGCTTGTGGGGCGAACATGAACTTCGACCGCCTGCGCTTTGTGGCCGAACGGGCCGAAATCGGCGAACAGCGGGAAGCCATTTTTGCCGTCACCATTCCGGAACGACGCGGCAGCCTGCGCCGGTTCTGTGCCCACATTGGCCAGCGCAACCTCACCGAGTTTAACTACCGCATCGCCGACGAGCAAGAAGCCCATATCTTTGTCGGGCTGCAGGTGCGGGATCGGGCCGATGCCCAAGCGGTGGCTCTGGATCTGGAGCGGGCCGGCTTCAAGACCTTGGATCTCACCGACGATGAGCTGGCCAAGTTGCACCTGCGCCACATGGTGGGCGGGCGCTCTCTGCTGGCGGAAAATGAGCTGCTCTACCGCTTCGAGTTCCCCGAACGGCCCGGAGCTTTGCTGAAGTTCTTGTCTTGCATGAGCCCCAATTGGAACATCAGCCTGTTTCACTACCGCAACAACGGCGCCGACTACGGTCGCGTTCTCATCGGCATGCAGGTGCCCACCTGCGAAATGCCCGAGTGGCAGCGTTTTCTGGATACGTTGAGCTATCGCTACTGGGACGAGAGCCACAACCCCGCCTACAAGTTGTTCCTCGCCTAGTCGGCCTTTGTCGGGAAGCTCAGGGTGCCGGGCATCCACAAAGTCGTAAACAAAACTTTACAATCCTATGCAAAACGAGCTAAACTAGGTAAGGAAGAAACAAGGAGAACCCTATGAGCCGATATCGCTCCGTCGTTGTTGAAGAAGGCGGCCGCCTAAACAATTATGCTATCGAGCCGGAAATGTATGTGGACACCACTCCGCGGGTGGGCTTTACCGAGTATGCAGAGCGACTGAACGGGCGTTTGGCGATGATCGGCTTTGTTGCCCTGATCCTGTTTGAATCTCTGTCCGGCTCTACCCTGATCGGCTGGTTACAATCCCTAGGGCAGTAGGGCAGGAGAGCTATTCTTTGCCTGAACAAGCCCCTTGCTAGTTGAGTCTAGCGCTGAGCTGGCCTAGCAACCCTGGCCCCTGGCCAGGGTCTTTTTTTCTACTTGCAGGCGAGATCTCTGAGGTTGCAGTCATTGTCAAATAGCAATGAAACGTTTCTCTACGTCGTTATTGTTCCGCAACGCTGTCGCGCAGGTACCGCTCTAACTCCCCTCTCCCTCTGGGAGAGGGGCTGGGGGTGAGGGTGCCTCTGGGAGAGGGGCTGGGGGTGGTCGCGTGAGCGGCGCGGAGCGCTTGGGCTGGCGGCAAAGTGTCTTAATCTTGTTTAAAACGACTATAAAGGCTGGGCATTTCCCAGTGCAGCTCGACGTGGGTATGGCCTTCTGGGGTCTGGGTGCGGTGCCAGGATCCCTTGGGTAGATAGCGGGCGATGGTATTCATGGCCTTGCTGCCGTAGCCGCCACCAGGGCTGGGAGCGTATTCAACGCCGTCATTGACTACCGATAGGCAACAATGTCGCTCCGTTTGTGCCAGCGACACCCTGACGAAAGAAGCACTGCCTTTGGGGGGCTGTACGTGGGCGATGACATTGCCGATGGCCTCGCGCAAAAAACGCAAGATGTCCTCCCGTTGGTCGAACCACTCGCTGGTGTTGGGCTCCTGCAGAGGTTGCAGGTGGCGCTCTACGGACAAGGTCAGGCTGCCCGTCTGAATCAGCTCGTCCAGATAGGTGTCGATGCCCCGGTGCAAGCCTTCCCGCAAGCTGGGGGAGATATGCAGCTTGGTGGCCAGGGTGCGCACGTCGTTGAGCTGCTCGCGAATGCCCCGCCCGATCCTCTCCAGTTGTTCCAGCAGGCGATCGTAGATGGCGGGGTCAGAGTCTTTCCCCTGCTGCTGTTGCCATTGCAGGCTCTCCAGGTCGTCCATCACCACCTTCAGCTCCTGCAGCTCGCGATCGTGAATGTCGGTGGCTACTCGGTAGAGCAGCTTGCGGGCCTGGTCGACGGCGGCCTCCTGTTCGGCTCGGCGCAAGCGCTCCAATTCTTGTTGTTGAGCCAAAAGCCGCTCCTGGTTCTCCACAATGACCAGAGTGAGCAGCAGGCTCACCCCTGTTAACCCACTGGCCAAGGCCGGCAAAACGAAAGGCCAAACCCAACGCCACAGCAGAAACTGGGCCACAGCCCACCCTTCGTAAACGGCCAGCCCCACCAGGGGCCGCAGGAGAAACCCCTGTTGTTGCCAGTCCCAATGGTTCAGTCGCAGGGAGGGGCGATAAAGTACCAAGAGCAGTCCCGTCCCTGCTCCCAGCAGCAAGACCACCCCGCCTGCCAGCCCTGACGGCAGGGAGTGGTACACGTCTCCGGTGAGCAGGCTGGACAAGATTTGCGCCTGCAGCTCCACTGCCGCAATCTGGGATCCATCCGCCGTTCGCACCGGGAAGGTCTCTGGGTAGCCGCCCACAAAGCCCACCAGGACAATTTTGTCCCGCAATTGGTCGGCAACTTTGGGGTTGAGGGGAGGGATCCCTTCCTGGCCGCGGCAGGCTTGGCCGGGGCTGAGCGTCGGGGAGCCGGATCCCGTCTGGGGGATCACCGGCGGACAGATCTGCTCGATGGGAATGATGGGGATGCTGTGCTGGGATCCGAGGGGGTTGAATTGAACTGGCTGCAAACCCCGCTGGCGAAACCAGCGGCTGGCCCGCTCCGGGTCGTACTTGGCAAAAGCCAGCGCTTCCACAGAGGCAAACATCTGCTCCTCTTGGCTGTCGCGGCGCAGGTAGAGCCCTCGCAACTGGGCCTGGCGCAGGATCCCGGCCCCATCGACTTGGTATTGCACCACCCCTTGCACGTGCTCTGGCGGCACCAAATACTCCAGTCGCAAGGACGAAAAGGGCAAGAAGTGGTTGTAGATGTTGATCTCGGCCCGGCCAAAGCTCTCGCTGCTGCGGGTGGCCAAAACCAAGCGATCCGGGTAGCGCTGCACCACCTGCCGCAAGGGGGCATCCAGGTTTTCGTTGCCCAGGTTTTGGGGCACCACAAAGCTGCTGGGCAGGTTCAGCACCACCACCCTGGCCTCGGCCTCTTCCAGCAGGCGCAAGGTCAGGCCGGCGTAGTTCGCCCGTTCCAGGAGAAAGTCAACATTGTGCTGGCCATCACCATTTTCTCCCTGCCCATCGATGCGGCCATCGATGCCGACGATCACCACTTTTGGAGAAGGTTGCTGAGGGCCGCGGTGGGCGTAGAGCCATTCCTGGGAGTCGCTCTCCAGCCGCAGCAACAACGGATGCTGGGCAGAAAGGTTGAGCAGGGTGGCCCACCCCAAGCCCCAAGCCAAGGCCCAACCCAGCCTCCGCCGCGAGGGCGACGGCCGAGCTTGAGAAACAGGATCTTGAGCCGTGAGAAAGTCAGGAGCGAACGGCACTGCAGACGCGAGCAAGCAAGAGGGAGCTTTCTCTGCCATTCTGGCTGTCGAGGGGATCCCAGTTGCTGGGGGGAAACCGCAGCTTCAGGGGTGATGGTTGCGCACCCGCGCGGCTTCCTCAGGGCTGATGCCAAGACGGGTGAGGTTGATGCGGCCTTTGTGATCGATGCTGCGCACCTTGACCACCACCTCATCCTCCACAGCAACCTCATCTTCTACCCGGGTGACGCGGTACTCCGCCAGTTGCGAAATGTGGATCATGCCTTCTTTGCCCGGCAAGAACTCCACAAAGGCGCCGATGGGGATGATGCGGGTCACCTTGCCCAGGTACACCTGCCCCTCTTCCACCCGCCGCACCAGGTTTTCGATCATCGCCCGCGCCGCTTCCGCCTGGCTGCCCACCGAGGAGGACACGGTGATCGTGCCATCGTCGCTGATGTCCACCTTGGCACCTGTCGCTTCCGTGATGCCGCGCACCGTCTTGCCACCAGGGCCGATGATCTTGCCGATATCCTCGGGATCCACCTTGAACGTGAGCAGACGGGGGGCTGTTTTGGCCAACTGGGGTCGAGGGGCAGGGATGACCTCCAGCATCTTGTCGAGGATAAACTCCCGCCCGGCCTTGGCCTGCTGGATGGCTTTCTCCACCACATCCACGGTGATGCCGGTGATTTTCATGTCCATCTGCAAAGCGGTGATCCCGGCCCGTGTGCCGGCCACCTTGAAGTCCATGTCGCCCAGAAAGTCCTCGATGCCCTGGATGTCGGTGAGGATGCGCACCTCATCCCCCTCCTTGATCAGGCCCATGGCTACCCCGCTGACTGGCGCTTTGATCGGCACCCCCGCGTCCATCAGGGACAGAGTAGAGCCGCAGACGGATCCCATTGAGGTAGAGCCGTTGGAAGAAAGCACCTCCGACACCACCCGCACCACATAGGGAAACTCCTCTTCCCTGGGCAGCACCGGCACCAAGGCCCGCTCGGCCAGCGCCCCATGGCCGATCTCCCGTCGTCCCGGCGAGCGCGAGGGCCGCGTTTCCCCCACCGAAAAGCCCGGAAAATTGTAGTGGTGCATATAGCGCTTTTCATCCACCGGGTGCAAGTCGTCCAGCTCCTGGGCATCGCCGGGAGTGCCGAGGGTGGTGATGGAAAGGACTTGGGTGAGGCCGCGGTTGAACAGAGCGCTGCCGTGCACCCGCGGGATCAAACCCACCCGGCAAGAGACCGGTCGCACCTCGTCCAGCTTGCGCCCATCCACCCGCACCCCCTCCCGCAGGATCTGCTGGCGCATCAGCTTCTTGGTGAGGGCCTTAAACTGATTGTCCAATTCTTTGGGGTTTTCCAGCAGATAAAGCCGCAAGGGATCCCCCTCTGGCCGCGCTTGGATTTGGGCCTCTAGCTTAGCCTTGATCGCCTCCAGTTGCTGCTCGCGGCTGGTCTTGTCCAGGAACTGCCTGAGGATAGAGCGAATGCCCTCCTGAGCCTGCTCTGCCACAAAGGCAACCAGCTCCTCATTGACAGGGGGAGGGGGCAGCTCTACAGGAGTGATGTTGAGATCTGCGAAGACTTGCTGTTGGGCCTTGAGCAGCTCTTGAATGGCCTCAAAACCAAACTCGATGGCCTCCACTATGTCCTTCTCCGGCAGTTGGTTGGCCCCCGCTTCCACCATGATCACGCCATCGGCACAGCCGGCCACCACCAGATCCAGGTCGCCGGCCTCAATTTCGGCATAGGTGGGGTTAAGGATAAATTCATCCTTGACCAAGCCCACCCGCACTGCCGCCACCGGTCCGTTGAAGGGGATGCGAGCGCCGTGAATCGCCAACGAGGCTCCCAAAATGCAGAGCACATCGGGCGGCACTGCATCGTCCACCGAGAGGGTGGTGGCCACCACCTGCACGTCGTCCCGCAGCCATTCCGGGAACAACGGACGAATGGGTCGGTCTATGAGACGAGAGATCAGAGTGGCCCGTTCCGGTGGCCGACCTTCCCGCCGCAAGTATCCCCCCGGGATCCGTCCGGCGGCGTAGAGGCGCTCTTCATAATCGACCAACAGGGGCATGAAATCGACACCAGGCCGCCCCGCCTGCCGGGTGGCTGTGACCAGAATCGAAGTTTCGCCCGAAGTCAGCCAGACCCCACACCCTGCCTGGGGAGCCATCAGCCCGATATTGATGTCAATTTCCCGCCCGTAAAAGGAAATCGACCGAGTGTATTCTGCCATGTAACGCTTCGCCTTCTTTTTTTCTTGACGTTATCGTAGCATTCTCCCTTTATTCTTCCTGTTCAGCCCCTGCTGACCGGCGGTATCAATACGACTTCATCTTCTGCCGATAGGGGGGTGTCGGCGGCTACAAAATCGAGGCTGAGAGCGAAAAAATTGCCCGTCTTGCAGCAGGGGTAAAACTGTTCTTCTGGCTCTGGTCGGGGAGCTGCGGTAAGGCTAGGGTAGGCCAGATGCTCGCTTGCCGCCAACCCAACGGGTTCCCGTGCTGATGCTAGAGCCGCTGACGCCTGCCCAAATCAGGGCCTACCTGGAGCGCATTGGCTACGTCGGCCCCACCCAGCCCACCCCGCAAACCCTACGCCAAATCCACCTGGCCCACCTGCTGCGGGTGCCGTTTGAAAATCTGGATATTCACTGGGGTCGCCCCATTCGCCTGGAGCGGGATTTCTTGTTCCAAAAAATCGTCCGCGAGCGGCGGGGCGGCTTTTGCTTTGAACTGAACAGCCTGCTGGCCGCTGCTCTGCAGGGGATGGGGTTTTCGGTCCATCTGCTCTCGGGACAGGTGAGCCGGGCCGTTCACGCTACTCGGACTGATGGCTGCTTTGGCCCCGAATGCGACCATCTGGCCCTGCAGGTGAGCTGCGGCGATGAAACATGGCTGGCAGATGTGGGCTATGGAGATGCCTTTCGGGAGCCGTTGCGGTTGGGGGATCCCAGCATCCAAGCCCAGGCGGAAGGGCGCTACCGCCTCACCCCCTGGCCCGCAGCTCCCGCACGCTACTGGCTGGTTCAACAGGAACGACCGGATCGCACCTGGAAAACCCTCTTCCTGCTGGATCGGATCCCGCGCCAACTGCAGGAGTTCGAGCCCATGTGCCGCTTCCACCAAACGTCGCCGGCATCCAGGTTTACCCGCCTGCGCCTGTGCAGCCTGGCCACCCCCAGCGGACGGATCACCCTCACCGCCCGCGCCGATGGCTCCCTCTTTAAATGGATCGAGACCACCCCAGAAGGCCGCCGGGAACGCCCCCTCAAGGACGAGAAAGAATACGAACACCTGCTGGCTTGCGCCTTCGGGATCCGCCTGCCGCCGGGGATCCCAGGAGAAAAATTGCAAGACCCAAGCCAACCGGCATTCCAACAGAGACCACCCCAATCTCCCCCCAGCAGGGTCAGAACCCCTGCCAACTAATGTCAGAATAAAGGTTGGCAATGTTTCGTTATCCCAGTAACCGTTATGGATGCTGCCGCGGTCGCTGCATTTGATGGCCAAGCCCTCGATCACGTGCTCATTTTCGACACCACCCTGCGCGACGGGGAGCAGTGCCCCGGCGCCACCCTCAACACCGAAGAAAAGCTGGCCATTGCCCGGCAACTGGCCCGGCTGGGAGTGGACATCATCGAAGCGGGGTTTGCCTATGCCAGCCCTGGCGATTTCGAGGCGGTGCAGAAGGTGGCCGAACAGGTGGGCACCCCCGATGGCCCTGTGATTTGCAGCCTGGCCCGCGCCCTCAAGCCGGATATTGAGGCAGCCGCCGAAGCCCTCAAGCCTGCCGCCAAGCCGCGCATTCACACCTTCATCTCCACCTCCGACATTCACCTCAAGTACCAGTTGCGCAAGACCCGCGCCGAAGTGCTGCAAATTGCCGAAGAGATGGTGGCTTATGCCAAGTCCTTCGTGGAGGATGTGGAGTTTTCCATGATGGACGCCACCCGCTCCGATCCGGAGTTTCTGTACCAGGTGATCGAGGCAGCCATTCGGGCGGGAGCCAAAACCATCAACATCCCCGACACCGTCGGCTACGTCATGCCGGAGGAGTTCGGCCAACTGATCAAGGGCATCCGCGAGAACGTGCCCAACATCAAGCAAGCGATCCTTTCTGTGCACGGGCACGACGACTTGGGCGTCTCGGTGGCCAACTTCCTGGAAGCGATTAAGCAAGGCGCACGTCAGGTGGAAGTGACGGTCAACGGCATTGGCGAGCGGGCCGGCAACACGGCGCTGGAAGAATTGGTGATGGCCCTGCACGTGCGGCGCAGCTACTTCAACCCCTACTTCGGCCTGCCCGTAGACTCCGAGAAGCCCCTCACCCACATCAAAACGCAGGAGATCTACCGCACCTCCCGTCTGGTCTCCAACCTCACCGGCCTGCTGGTGCAGCCCAACAAGGCCATCGTCGGCTCCAACGCCTTTGCCCACGAATCGGGCATCCACCAGGACGGCATGCTCAAAAACCGCCAGACCTACGAGATCATGGACGCCCAGACCATCGGCCTGCAATCGAGCACCTTGGTGTTGGGCAAGCACTCGGGCCGTAATGCCTTCCGCACTCGCTTGAAAGAACTGGGGTTCGAGCTGTCGGAGCAGGATTTGAACAAAGCCTTCTTGCGCTTCAAAGAGCTGGCCGACAAGAAAAAAGAAATCTCCGATCTGGATCTGGAAGCAATTGTTAACGACGAAACTCGCTCGGTGCCCGAACTCTACCGTCTAGAGCATGTGCAAGTGGTGTGCGGCAACCGCGAGGCTCCCACCGCCACGGTGCGCCTGATCACTCCTGAGGGGGAAGAGCGGGTAGATGCGGCCGTAGGCACAGGCCCGGTGGATGCGGTGTACAAGGCCATCAACCGCATTGTCAACATCCCCAACAGGCTGATCGAGTTTTCCGTCCAATCGGTTACCGCCGGCATCGACGCCATCGGGGAAGTGACCATCCGCCTGCGCCACGAAGACCGCATCTTCTCCGGCCATGCCGCCAACACCGACATCATTGTCGCTTCGGCCCAAGCCTACATGAATGCCCTCAATAAGCTCTACTTTGCCCTGCACGCGGCGCGCTCTACCCCTGAACAGCGGGAGGCCGCTACTCAAAAAATCTGATGGGAGGGTGGCAATCCCGTATCCAGCCAAGCGGTTTGCGCGGCGAGACGGGATCCTTTATAGCCATCCAAGCAACTCAACACTGTTATGGGCTGGCCAAAGGGATCCCATCCGCAAACACCCGCCCGATCACTTCCTCGATGGGCGGATCTGTTATTGTTAGATCCAACACCTCCAGCTCCGCCAACAACTGGGCCACCGTCTGGGTAAGCTGCTCCCGCTGCACCCACAGCCGCGCCTCGCAGCCGTCGGGATCCCCCTCGCTGCGCACCTCCCCATAACGCTGCAGTTGGGCAACAGAGCAAGGACGGGCCAATTCCAACTTGACTTCTCGGTAGGGGGCAAAGCGCTCCAGCAGCGCCTCCAGGTCACCATCGTAGATGAGCCGCCCCGCGTTGATGACCAACACCCGTTGGCACAGCGCGGTGATATCGGCCATATAATGGCTGGTCAACAATACCGTCGCCCCGTAGCGGCGGTTGTAATCCCGCAAAAATTGCCGCACACTGACCTGGGCGTTGACATCCAACCCCAAGGTGGGCTCATCCAAAAACAAGATCTGCGGGCGGTGCACCAGGGCCGCCAACAGCTCCGCCTTCATCCGCTCCCCTAGGGAAAGCTTGCGCACCGGCTGCTTCAGCTTGCCTGCCAAGTTGAGCAGCTCCGCCAGCTCCCCCACCCGTTCGCGAAACTCCTTCTCCGGGATCTCGTAAACGGCGGCGTTAATCCGCAGAGAGTCTATCGCCGGCAGATCCCAGATGAGCTGCTGCTTCTGCCCCATCACCAGGGTGATCTGCCGCAAAAAAGATGGCTCGCGCCGGTAGGGCACGTGGCCGACCACCTGCAGCGTGCCCCCAGAAGGATAGATCAAGCCGGTCAACATCTTGAGGGTGGTGGTCTTGCCTGCTCCGTTCGGCCCCAAGAACCCCACCACCTCCCCCGGCTGAACCTGAAAGCTGATGGACTGCACTGCCGGGATGTAGCGGTAGGTGCGGCGAAAGAAGTGGCGCAGGGTGCCCACCACTCCCGGCTCCTTGATGGCCACCGGGTAAACCTTGCTCAGGTTGTAAGCAGCGATGATCGGTTCCAGCCGGGCCGGCACATGAGGCAACATCTATCCCTCCCATGAAACAACCAGATCCGCCACCCCAGCCCCAAGGGCACATCTTTTGGAGCTGGGCATACCGGATCTGGAGAGGGCTATTCTCAGTATCTGAGGGAAAGAAACAAAGGGATAGGGAAACTACAGCAGTCCTACGTCCATCCCAGGCTTGCCCGTGGCCAGCTCTACCTTCAGGATACGGCCACCCGATTTCTGGATGCGCTGCTGCTCCCGAAACCAGTTTTCGTAGGGCACCAGCTTTGTGAAGTAGGTGTTTTGCAGCTCCCGCTGGGTGCGAATCCGGGTTTGGCTGGGCACACAGGCCGTGATCTTAAACATGCGCATGATATGGGATCCCCGCTCAACAACGAAATGGGCCGTCTTGACCAGCAAAACAGGCGACCTACCTCAGAAAGCTCGCGTACCCCCATCAGCACACCAGATCCCTGCGGCAAGTCGCCCGTCGTGCTCGTTGGACAATGAACCTTACGCCGAAGCAATGGCGCTGGTAGCTAGCTCAGACCAGAGCAGATGTAATCGAAATACACACCCATTTCCTTGCCGGCATCAGCACCCACCAGAGCGGCTGTTACCTCTTTCATGGCTTGGATGGCCTGGATGGTGGCCCCAATGGGCACTCCCAGCGAATTGTAGGTCTCCTTGAGCCCGTTCAGCACCCGCTCATCGAGAATGGAGGGATCCCCGGCCAGCATGGCGTAGGTGGCGTAGCGCAGGTAGTAGTCCATGTCGCGAATGCAAGCGGCATAGCGACGGGTGGTGTACATGTTGCCACCGGGACGGGTGAGATCAGAGTACAGCAAGGCCTTGGCAGCCGCATCCTTGACGATGGTGGAGGCATTGGCCGCGATGGTGGCAGCCGCCCGCACCCGCAACTCGCCCGTGGCGAAGAAAGCTTTCAGCTTCTCCATGGCCGAGTTGTCCAGATACTTGCCTTGGACATCGTAGCTGTTGATCACAGCGGTAATCGCGTCTTGCATGATGAGCTTCCTATCAAGTCGGTGAACAGCAAACGGTTGTGCAGCAAAAACAATGAGGGACTAGCTCATTGCCCCCACCACAAAGTCGAAGTAGTAGCCGGCTTCAGCCGCATCGTCGGGAGAGAGCAGACCCATGGCCACCTGCTTCATTTGACGAATGCTCTCGGCCACCGCCGGAATGGGTGTGCCCAAAGAGTTGTACATCTCGCGGACACCCACCAGACCGATCTCTTCGATGGGGGTGACGTCGCCGGCAATGACACCGTAGGTGATCAGGCGCAGGTAGTAGTCCATATCCCGCAGGCAAGTCGCCGTCATCTCCTCTCCGTAAGCATTGCCACCTGGGGAGACGATGTCAGGGCGCTTCTGGAAGAGTTGGTCGGCAGCTTGTTTGACGATGCGCTCACGAGACTCGGTTAAGACTTGAGCAATGCGCAACCGCTTCTCACCCGAGGCAACAAAGGACTTGATTCGATCCAGTTCCCCCGGGCTGAGGTAGCGGGCCTCCGCGTCCGCGTTCACAATCGATTTCGTAACAACACTCATGGATATCCATCCTCAAGTCGATTTTTTAAAGAGTATGACGAGCATACCCGCAAGCTATTTTCCGATATGCTTGCCGTCTACCATCTCAGATCTTCACACTTCTTAAAGTCTCTCCCAGAAAAGGGACGGTCTCATGCCCACCCCAACAGGAGAGTGCTCTCCCCCAAGTCCGGCAAGAGAGGGGTTACAATCGAGGGTGAAAGTTAAGTCGCCAGGGGATCCCTGCAGGCTTGCTTTAGGACATGCGTTGAGGTTGCGATGACGGATGCCTCTGGGTCAGAACGATTGAAGCGAGCGAAAGGTTCTCAGGATCCTTCTGAGGCTGCTCCCTCATCTCTGCCGGATCACCTGATCCGGGCCACGGCGGCGGAGGGCAAGATTCGGGTGGTGGGCTTGGTGTCTACCCAGGCGGTGCAAGAGGCCCGGGAGCGGCACAAGCTTTCCTATGTGGCGACGGTGGCCCTGGGGCGGGCCATGAACGCAGCCCTGTTGCTGGCGGCCAACCTAAAGCGACGCCAGGCGCGGATTAACCTGCAACTGAAAGGGAATGGCCCCTTGGGCAACATCTGGGTGGATGCCGGCTTGGACGGCACGGTACGCGGCTATGTGAGCAACCCGGCCATCGAGCTTCCCCTCACCCCTGAGAGCAAGTTGGATGTGGGCCAAGCTGTTGGGCGCTATGGCTACCTCCATGTGCTGCGGGACTTGGGGTACGGCCAGCCTTACACCAGCGCGGTGGAGCTGGTTTCGGGAGAGGTGGGAGACGATATCAGCTACTACCTCTCCTCCTCAGAGCAGATCCCTTCGGCAGTCCTTTTGGGGGTCAACCTCGATTCGCAGCGGGTGCGGGCTGCCGGTGGAGTGTTGTTGCAACTGATGCCAGGGGCGCCGGCCAGCCTGATCCCGGAAATGGAGGCCCGTTTGGCCAAGGTGGAGGAATTTAGCCCGATGCTGGCTTGTGGTGGCGGTTTGCGGGAGCTGTTGCAAATTTGCTTGGGCGACTTGGATCTCAAGATCGCGCCGGAAATGCGCGCCATCCGCTTCTATTGCAAGTGCAATTCCGACCGGGTGAAGGGGGCGCTGCGCATGTTGGGGCGGGACGAGCTCATCGACATGATCCGTACCGACAAGGGAGCAGAGGCGGTTTGCCAGTTCTGCAACGAGGTCTACCGCATCTCGGAGGATGAGCTGCGCTCAATTGTGGCGGAGATGTCGGCAAACCCATAGCACCCCGTGATGGCAGAATAATCGCCAGGTACGGGATCCCTGCTCTTCTATGTCCTCTGAGACTGCTGCCCCTGAGCTCTCGGTTGTCATCCCCTGCAAAAATGAGGCGGAGAACCTGGATCACCTGTTCGAGCGCCTGCGCCTAACCTTGGATCCATTGGGGATCCCCTACGAGATCATCTGTGTCAACGACGGCAGCCAGGACGACACGCTGGAAAAGCTTATTGCCTTCCATCGCCAGGATCCCCGCATCAAGGTGGTGAACCTCTCCCGCTGTTTTGGCAAGGAAATTGCCCTTACCGCCGGCTTGGACTACGCTGCGGGCAGAGCCGTTGTCCCCATCGACGCCGACCTGCAGGATCCCCCAGAGCTGATCCCGGAAATGCTGCAGCAGTGGCGGCAGGGCTACCAGGTGGTGTGTGCCGTGCGCCGCAGCCGCCAAGGGGAAAGCTGGCTAAAACGCTTCACCGCCAACGGGTTTTATTGGGTCATTGACCAGCTCAGCCAGGTGCGGATCCCGCGCAATACAGGAGATTTTCGGCTGTTGGATCGGCAGGTGGTAGACGCCATCAAGCAACTGCGGGAGCGCACTCGCTTTATGAAAGGGATCTTTGCCTGGGTAGGCTACCGGCAGGTGGCCATTTTTTACGACCGTGCCCCCCGTTTTCGCGGCAAAACCCAGTGGAACTACTGGCGGCTGTGGAACCTAGCCATAGAAGGCATCACCTCTTTTAGCTCTTGGCCCTTGCGGGTGTGGAGCTATCTGGGCTTGGCGATCTCGCTGGCGGCTCTGCTGTATGGCCTTTTCCTCGTCATTCGTACTTTGCTGTTTGGCTCCGACGTGCCCGGCTACGCCTCTTTGGCGGTGATGACCTTGTTTTTGGGCGGGATCCAGTTGATTAGCCTGGGCGTGATTGGAGAGTATCTGGGCCGCATTTTTGAAGAAGTGAAAGGCCGGCCACTCTACCTAGTCCAAGGCACCTTTGGGTTCGAGACCCTGCAGCCTTCCCCTGCTCCAGAATCAGATCCAATGTCCACTCCTATTTGAGGGTTTTGCGTCCCGAAGCGGCATATTCTCGGTACTCGCGCACAAAGATCTCCTGCATCTGGGCCTGGGAAAGCTGGATCCCTTGGATTTCGGCGCGGGCGATGGCCTTCATCAGCTCGATATAGGCCAGGCCAAGGGAAAGGGTCAGGGTAGCCGCTGTGGTGGACTGGATGATGCCGCCTGCCAGGGATCCCACGCCGGGGATCAACTTCAGCAGGTTTGAGACAATGGCCCGCCCAGTGACTACTGCGCCCCCAATTCCCGCCAAAGCCGCCATCAAAGAGTAGTAAAAAGAAGGGGAGGCTTTATAGCCAAAGATAAAGCTGATATTGGCAATCATGCCCACTTGTGCTGCTGCCAGTAGAGGGGCATCGGCAAAAGGAAGAGGTGCGGCGCCGATGAACGCTGCGCTGGCCACATAGCCCGATACATACTTAAAAGCAGCATCGGCCTTGAGATCCACCCGCAGCAATTGCTGGCGGATAAAGGCAAGGCGGGCTACCTCTGGCAGCAGCTCCGAGGTGCAGCCGATTAGGTGCTCTAGCCCGTGGGCGGGGATGGTGAGGTGTCGGTTAATAGCCTTGTCCTTAGCCAAAAGAGGAACAATGTAGCGAACAGGGAGATTTTGGCGCTGCAAGTACTGAAAAAACTCGCTCTCTTCGGGATTGGGATATTCCAGGCATTGGGTCAAGACTAAGATGACCGGCACATCTTTGAGTTCCAAATCCTTTAGCCACTTGCGCTCGGTTTCCTCCAGCCGCTTCAGCTCGTGGTGGATGCAATACCAAACAATGTGAATGTGATGTTCGGGATCCTTGAGGCGCAGCTCGTCGATCAGTTGGGACACCTCGAGGCGGATCTGGATATTCTGGTCTCCCGCCAATTCCATGCCAGGTGTATCGTAGATGGTGATTGGGCAGCCTTGCTTGGAATATTGGCGAATGTGGCGGGTAACAGGGCTGCCAACACCAGTGCGGGCCAGCTCATCTTTAAACACCGCGTTGACCAAGGTGCTTTTGCCCACCCCACTTTTGCCAATCACCAGGACATTACAGTGGCCCATTTCTGCCTCTGCTTCCAGCAGGCTCTCTTTGAACAGGTGGCTGGCCCAATCCCAAGGTTCCTGCGGTTTCCCCCCAGCCCGCGCAACTGTTTGATGGGTTAGGCGAATCAGTTTTTCTATCCAGGAGTGGCTTTCTGGCTCCGTTTGCGACATGCTCCATCTCCAGGTACGGGATCAACTGGGCTAACGCTCCCAGTCCAGTGTAAATCGGGAAGATGCGGCTACTCTCTGACCAGCCCACCGGTTCTGCTGCAACAAGCACTTTGTTGAGAGCTATTCACAAGAACTGTTGAGTTAGACTATGCTGGGGTGAGGATAGCCCCAAGAAACCCTGGATCTGTCCACTCGAGTAGGCTGGACAATTAGCTCTCTTACTTCGGAGAACCTTGCCCTATGTCTGAAACCTCAACCTTGCGCCAGTCCTTCAACAGCGTGCGCAACAACCCTGTCTCCCTCGGCCTGGAGGTGACCCAGCCGATCTGCGAGGGGATGAACGCCCTTCTGGCCAGCTTCCAAGGGCTGTACTTGCAGTACCAGAAGCATCACTTCGTAGTAGAGGGCACCGAGTTCTACCCGCTACACCAATTGTTCAAGGATCACTACGAGCAGGTGAGGGAACATGTCCACGACCTGGGAGAACGCCTCGAAGGTCTGGGGGGTGTGCCGGTAGCCACCTTCAGCACCTTGGCCCGCCTCTGCTGCTTTACCCCTGAGCCGGATGGCGCTTTTGAGGCGCGGCAAATGTTGCAAAATGACCTGGCGGCAGAGCAGGCCATCATCGATTTGCTGCGGCGCCAAGCCGCCCAAGCGGAAAGCCTAGGGGATCGCGCCACCCGCTACCTCTACGAGCAGATTCTGCTCAAGACGGAAGACCGGGCCTTCCACCTCAACCACTTCCTGGCCAACGACAGCCTAGTGTTTGGCTTGATGGACGGCAGAGCCTAGTCAGGATCTGGGGCAGGTTCGCCGGCCAGGTGGCCTGTCCTTAAACCTGAGGGCTTATTTTTGTAAGCATTTGTTGAAAATTCATATCATTACTGCCCGATTGGGTTTAGATTTATTTGCCGAGGTTTTGCTCCTAGCCATGAACCCTGTATCTTTTGAGGGCAGCTATTGTTTGCAGATCCCCTTAGGGGAACGCTGGCGCATTGGGCGGCGGCTGCTGGAGTTGGGGATCCCGGCAGTTTGTACGGGAGATGGCCATTTGCAGGTGCAGGTGGACACGCCTCTGGCCCTGTTGCAGGTGCGCAGCGTGATCCGCCAATACACAGCGCGGCGGCAGGAGTTATTGGACAGCCTAGAGACGTGTTGGCAGCTCAACACCGAGCCTGGGGGACAAGATGAGCAAGTTGGCTAAGCAAAGGATCCCGTTCGAGTCAGAAGGTCAGTTCCTGGGATTTCTTCCCGATAAGGATGGCAAGCTCAAGTACTTGCGCTGGCAGGCCGGAGCGGAAGTGTTTGCCGGCAAGATCCCCAAGCCGCTGCGCTCTGAGCTCTACCGCAGCCTCAAACCTGGAGATAGGGTGCAGATTGCGGGGGAGCGGGAAGTGGATCTGCTCAAGGGGCGGGAGAAATGGGTGCTCTGCCACGTGGTTCCTGTCCAGGCTTCCCCGGTAGCAGCCATGTCTTCCCCGAAGGCCGCTCCCGGATCGGAGGAAGCGAGGAAAGGGGTCGTCTTGGTCTGTCAGAAGTCTGATTGCTGTCGGCGGGGGGCGATGGCGGTGATACAGGCTCTGCAGGCACACTTGGCAGCCTACCCGGAGACCATTCGGGTGCAGGGAGTGGGCTGCATGAAGGACTGCAAACGGGGGCCGAACGTGGTGTTCCTGCCCGACAAGGCTCGCTACAGCGGCGTTTCTCCGCAAGGGATCCCGGCTTTGTTGGAGCGGCATTTTCCGATTGCTTCGTTGCAGGTACAGCAGGTTGAGACGGCGGCTTCCTCCTGACGCTCATGCTGATCCCCCCACGGGCGAGCGGATTTCCCTTGACTTTTCGCATGAACTACCCCACCGCGCAGGCGGGTGGGGTTTCCCCATCCGCTTTACGGTGAGATTTTTGTCTCTTCCTCTGCCCCAGTTGCTCCGTGGATCCCGTGTACCGGGTCTCTGAAGTAGAGCTGAAGCATCCAAGACTCACGAGGCTGGTTCCCAGCCCCGGTTGC
>NZ_JANSJC010000012.1:0-81142 GCF_047462375.1 Synechococcus sp. H55.8
CCCTCACCCCCAGCCCCTCTCCCTGAGGTGCCCAAGCGCTCCGCGCCGCTCACGCGACCACCCCCAGCCCCTCTCCCTGAGGCCCTCACCCCCAGCCCCTCTCCCTGAGGGAGAGGGGAGTTAGAGGGGCGCGTTCGCGGCAGCGTTCGTAGCAATCACGACAGTAACGAAGCATTTCATTGCTATTTGGAATGACCATACTGCAGAGACTCCGTCCTGCTTGGGCGATTGGATTTGCGATCCCAGTTGCCGCTCCCCTCAGCTTTTGTTCCACTTACGGTAGCAGCGGGCGGTGATGAGATAGGGATGAAACACTTCTAAGAAATGGCTTTGCAACACCTGAAAGAATTGCTCGACTTTTTGCGGATCGTCCAGGTGAAAAGGAAATTCACCATTAAACCCCTTGAAAAAGTACCAGTTGATCAACAATTTGCCTTCCGGCTTAAGCCAGGCGTAAAACTGACGCAACTGCGCTGCCGGATCCGGCAAATGCTCTAGTACATCGAAGCAGATGACGGTGTCAAAGGGGATCCCTTGCGGGAAGGTTTCCGGGCAGTGGATCCGTTCGCCTAGGCCCAGCTTTTCCGCCCGCAGTTGCACAAACTGCCGATGGATGGGGTTGATATCCCAGAAAATCACCTGCTCCACCGCCGGGCAGAGAGCCGCCCCAATGGCGTGGGTGCCAATGCCACCGCCAAAATCCAGCACCAGACCGCGGGCATGGTCGGCCACCAGGCGCAGGGTATTGCCGATGTAGTCGGTGCTGCTCAGGTGCCAAGCGGCCAAGTCCAGCAAATAGGCGGATCCCACCCGATCCCGGTAAAAGGCGTCTGCCTGATCCCAGCCGAAGTCGCGCCGGCCCAGCTCTGCCAACTGTTGCTGCCCCAGCCGCAGCTTCTCCCGCAGCTCACCAGCCTCAAGGCCCAGGAAGGATCCCAGATGGGCTGCCAGGTCGAAGCCATTTTGCCAGTAGCCGCTCAGGGCAGGGGGCATGGGAGGCACAGGAACCCAAAACTCGGCAGGGGGCTGGGTTGAGAATCATTCACCCCATCAAGCGGCGGTGAAGTCGTCGTTCTCTCTGGGCGTCTCTTTCGAGGTTGCTCTCTGGGATCCGGCCAGGGCTACATTGTCGCCGAGGGTCGGCGGCCTCAAGAGAGCCGCTAGCGTCTCCGGGCTGAGGCGGTCGGTGCTCTCCACAATTGCCGTCACATTCGGGCCGAAGCCTATCTTATCCAAAAGCTCAAGGCGATGGGACAAAACCCGTTTCCCATTGACAAACAAACCATTGGTGCTGCGGCGGGATGCCGAGCTGCCGTCGAAGATCATGTAGCCGTATCCGGCCCGGTTCTCTTCCGGAATGCGGATAATCAGGGCATGCTCTCGCGAAACACAAGGGTCGCAGAGGCGGATGTGGTTGCTGGCTGCCCGGCCCACCGAGTAGTAAATCTTGTCCAAGACAACGCCGCGCCGACCCATCTGATCGGTGAAGATCAAGACCCAGTGGACAGGGTTGGGTTGGGCAGCAGGAGCGCTCATGCTCATCTGTGGGTACGCCCGGCGCTGAGGCGGTCAGAAAGGGCAGCCCAGAGACAGCCAGGCAATCAAGCCGCAAAATGCGGATCCCTCTCTCTTCTCAGCCGCTACAGACTCCAATCATACACCACCATTCTGGGTCAACAGCGCCGTCTTGCCACTCTCCTTTTCTTGAGGGCCAACAGGCTGGAAAGATGGGTTCGTTGCAAAAATAACAACTGACCCAGAACAACTCGGTCTGACTTCTAACCTGGTTGGGGAACTCTTCAGAAGCGAGAATGAGCAGGACAATGGCCAGCGCCTGCCAGATGTCCTTATCCAAGCCTTCGGCCAGAGCAAGGGTCAGAAGGTCTTGCTCCCTCAAGCACAGGAGGGATCCGGTTGCAGGTTTGGCTCGAACAGGAGATCATAGAGTTTCGTTGAAACCAAAAGCTCCCCTTGACAGCGTGACGGTGGAATCTAAACAGACTCAGCTAGACCCTCAGCCCGCCGGCCTTACCACAGCTACCGGTACCATCAAAGCCCAGTTGGATTTGTTGCTACTGGGGCTGGAATCCCTGAGCGGAGAAAGTTCTGAGGCGGTTCTGGCTGCAGCCAAAGCTCTAGACTTGGAAGATCAGATTGGCGATCGGGTAGCCCTCTGGCGCCTGCGCAACGCTAACCCTCTGCGCCGCAGCAGCGGTGGGCGCAAGAGAGTCGATATCGAAGAGGCCCGCGCCCTGGTGATGGTGATTGCCCATCTGGCTGCTCAGCAACAGGCCCGTATCCGCAGCACCTTGGAACAACTGGAAGCTGCTGTCGAGCAGGAGCTCAGCCCTTTCCGTCAGCCGCTGGTGGGAGACTACCTAGATGAATTTCTCTCTCACTATCGCAGCCGCATGGTGGATGGGGATGTGCGCGACGAGAACAGCCTTGCCGAGCTGGCCCTGCGCATCTTGATCGAGCTGATGTTCTACAGCAGCCCCAGAGGGGCACAGCGCCTGTGGAAAGCCTTGCTCAGCCGTCCTGAGATGGAGTTGCCCGCCGGCAGTGACCTAGAAGAAGGGGAGGTAGCCCATAGCTCCGGATCGGATGCTTTGCCCTCTTCCTGAAATAGACTCCTTCTCCTGGGATCCTTAGTCTGTGTTGTTTCGGTTGCCATGCCCAGTCTCACCCTTCTCAGCCATACCTATCAACAGCCCACCTCGACCCTCACGGTGCGGGGAGAAGCGCCCAGCCTGCCCGAAGCTGCGGGGGGTTCCTCAACGCCGCTCCTGCGAGCCATCCAGCAGAACTTCGAGTGTCAGTTGGAAATTCGCCAGGGGGAGACCAGCAAAACTCTGCAGGGGGACAGTGTTTGGCTCAACGATTTGATCACGGTGATCGACCGCTACGTCGGATCCCATCTGAGCGGAGAACCCAAGGGAACCTTCAGCGGTACTGTGGCCATCCGTCCGCTGGATTTTATTTTTCATCGCCTCACGGTGCGCCAAGGGGAGGATCGCATCGCCCAGGTGGATCTGTCGATGACCCAGTTGTACGACCTGCTGGAGAACCTTTCCCAAGTGGCCGATGACATTCCCCAACTGGCCAGTCTGGGAACTCCGGTGAGGCGGGCTTGGTATCGACAGCCCACCGGGATCGCCGCCCTGCTGGTGGGAGGGATCGCTCTCGTGGCCGGTGTCGGGATCTGGGCCAGCCGCCCACCCAGGGATCCTACGGCTGCCAACTCGGTGCAGGAGCAGCTCACCACCCCTGCGGTGTCGGGTCAACCGCAGCCTTTGGCCACAACTGCCCCAGAACTTGACTCAACAGGGCCGGCTCCCCTTCTCCGTCTGCGAGACACTCTGGCAGAGCAATGGCAGTCTCCCCCTGATTTGCAGGAGAGCCTGGTCTATTGGATAACCGTGGATGGGACGGGATCCCTGTTGGCTGCCGAGCCGGAGAATGAGCTGGCCCGGCAGCGCCGCGCCGCAACTCCTTTTGCCGACCTGCCGGAGTTGCCGCCGGATCCCTTGCCGACAGGCGCGCGACAGTTCCGCGTCAGCCTGGAGCCGGGCAACCGAGTGGAAATCGCCCAGGACAGATAGCCATCTCGACAAGCCAAGCTGAGGGGGGCACCCGGTCTCACGGGACGAGGGCAATGAGGATAGAGTGGAAGAGTTCCCTTTATCTAGATCGCTGCCCCTCTATGACCGCAACCATCGAAGTGCCCAAGCGAGGCTTACCTGTCACCATCATCACGGGTTTTTTGGGCAGTGGGAAAACCACCCTGCTCAACCACATTCTCAGCAACCAAAAAGGGATGCGCACGGCGGTGCTGGTCAACGAATTCGGCGAGATCGGCATCGACGGCGAGCTGATCGTCTCCAGCGAAGAAGACCTGGTGGAGCTGAACAACGGCTGCATCTGCTGCACCATCCGGGATGACATCGCCGAGAGCGTGCTGCGCCTGATGGAACGCTCCGCCAAAATCGACTACCTGGTGGTGGAGACCACAGGATTGGCGGATCCCTTGCCGGTTGCCCTCACCTTTTTGGGGCCAGAGTTGCGGGATCTGACGCGGCTGGACTCGATCATCACCTTGGTAGACGCCACCAACTTCGCCCCCGACCTGTTCAACAGCGACGTGGCCTACAGCCAAATTGCCTATGGGGATGTGATTCTCCTCAACAAAACGGACTTGGTCGAGCCGACGGAAATCGAGCGCCTGGAAAAACGCATCCGCGAGATCAAGGAAGATGCCCGCATTTTGCGCACGGTCAACAGCGCAGTACCCCTGGAGCTGATCCTGGATACAGATCTGTTTCAGTCCAGCTCTCTGCCCCAGGAGGAGGCTCACGACACTGAGCATGGGCACGAGCATGACCATGAGCACGACCACGAACACAGCCACGAGCATGGCCACTCGCACCGCAGCCACATCGAGGTTGATGGTTTTAACTCCCTAGCTTTTGAGAGCGATCAGCCTTTTTCTCTAGACGCCTTCCAGAACTTTCTCAATGAGTTGCCCGAGGCAGTCTTTCGGGCCAAAGGGATCCTGTGGTTTGAAGAAAGCCCAGAGCGACATATCTTCCACCTCAGCGGTCGGCGCTACACCCTCAGCAGCGATGCATGGCCTCGCCAGCCCAAAAACCAGTTGGTGCTCATCGGCCAGCACCTCGATACGGCCAAGCTGCGGCAAAAGTTGCAAGCCTGTCTTGTCCCTGCGCCCGTCCAGGGCTAAGAACTGGGTGGCAGCTTAGAAGCGTCGGGCCCCGTTCCCGCAGCCTCGCGAGGGGAGCCTTGAGAGAGGGCATCCCAGCTATGTCCGACATTTTTGTGATGATCCGCAACCAGGCCAACAACGCCCTCACTTCCATCGACGGGATCCCTTTTCTCAGTTTCTTGGAGCGAGAGGGGCAGTTGATCGCAGAAGAAACCATCGAGCTGATTTATGCGGATGCTGGATTTGATGACCTGCCGGTTGGAGAATACACTGTGGGGGTAAGGCATGAACGGGTGGAGCCCCCCAAAGCTACCTGCCCAGTAAGTATCGCCTCTGAGGATGAGGTTGTTTTGGTAACATTTGTTTACCTTGAGCCCGAGCGGGTTCTGCTGACGATTCATGTCTCTGTGGAGAAGAGGTTGTAGCTATGACGGTCAAAGTCATCCCATCGCACTCGATCAAAGCCTTTCGCTATCGGGTGTTTTGTTTGGGACACGATCTCTGGAATGCCCGGGATCCGATTAGCCGTGCCAACCTGGCCCTACAACTGGCCGACGCGGCCACAACCCTGGCTCGCATGGAAGTCCAAGCCGCTCAGCCCTTCAGCTCAAGCCCTTCCTATTCCCTGCCAGAAGCAGGCCATCGGTGATTGATCCAGGCCGGCCTTGAGGCCAGAGGCAAGGGATCCCGCCTGACCCGCATCACTCCCACTCGATGGTGCCGGGTGGCTTGGAAGTGATGTCATAAACGACGCGGTTAATGCCCGGCACCTCGTTGACGATGCGGTTGGAGATGGTGGCCAAGAGGTCGTAGGGCACCCTGGCCCAATCCGCCGTCATACCATCTTCGCTGGTAACCAGTCGTACCACCACTGGGCAGGCATAGGTGCGCTTATCCCCCATCACCCCCACCGAGCGCACTTCCGGCAGCAGCACGGCAAAGGCTTGCCACAACTTGGGGTAGTAGCCGGAGCGGTTGATCTCCTGGCGGACAATCATGTCCGCCTCGCGCAGGGTTTCCAGCCGCTCTTTGGTGACTTCGCCCACAATGCGGATGGCCAGTCCCGGCCCCGGGAAAGGATGGCGGCCAACAATTTCTTCCGGCAAACCCAACGAGCGGGCCAGTTGCCGCACCTCATCTTTGAAGAGCTTGCGCAGAGGTTCTACCAGCTTAAAGCGCAGATTTTCCGGCAGCCCGCCGACATTGTGGTGGCTTTTGATCTTGACGGCAATGCGCTCTCCGGTCACCGGATCCACATTGGTATTGGCCGACTCGATCACATCGGGGTAAAGAGTACCCTGGGCTAAGTACTCGAAGGGGCCCAGCCGCTGGGATTCTTCCTCAAAGACGCGAATAAACTCTGCCCCAATCCGTTTGCGCTTCTCCTCGGGATCGGTGACCCCCTGCAACTGCCGGAGAAACCGCTCTTGTCCGTCCACGTAGTGGACAGGGATGTGAAATTGCTCTTGGAAAAGGCGCAGCAGCCGCTGCGGCTCATCCTTGCGCATGAACCCCTGATCGATGAAGACGCAGGTGAGCTGGTCGCCGATGGCCTTGTGCAGCAAAAAAGCCAAAGTAGAGCTGTCCACCCCCCCCGAAAGGGCCAACAACACCTTCTTGTCGCCCACGCGGGCCCGGACTTCCCGAATCGCCTCCTCCAGAAAAGCTTCCGTTGTCCAGGTGGGCTCGCAGCCGCAGATGTGATAGACAAAATTGCGAATGAGAAAGGCACCGGCCTCCGAGTGGGCCACCTCTGGGTGAAATTGCACCCCGTAAAGACGGCGAGTGGGATCGGCAATGGCGGCACAGGGGGTGTTGTCCGTGGCAGCCAGGGCGTGAAAACCTGGCGGCAACTCGGTCACCGCATCCCCATGGCTCATCCACATGATGCTGTTTTCCGGCAAGTTGGTGAGCAGATCGGTGGGATCCAAAATGTGCAGGGCGGCACGGCCGTATTCCCCCTTCTGGGCTGGCTCCACCTTGCCCCCCAACTGCTGCACCATGAGCTGCATGCCGTAGCATACGCCCAGGATGGGGATCCCCAAGTTCCAGATCTCCGGGTCACAAGCAGGAGCGCCCGGCTCATAGACCGAGTTGGGGCCGCCGGAGAGGATGATGCCCTGGGGCCGCATTTGCCGCAGGTGTTCAGCAGTGGTGCGGTAGGAAAGGATTTCCGAATAGACGTGGGTTTCGCGAATACGACGGGCAATGAGCTCCGAGTACTGGGATCCAAAGTCGAGAATAACGATCATCTGGCGCTGCACCTTGAGGGGGGAGAGAGATAGGTCAGAGCTAAGGAGAGATGCAGAAGCGCTCACAAAACCTCGCACAGTGCAGAAGAGAAAACCCGAACCAAGAAACCAACTTGGCTGTGGATAAGAAACGTTAAGGACCTTTCCATCGTAGCAGGGATGGGGGATTTTCTTGCAGCCGCCTGTCCTGGACAGCTTCTCCCAGGCCCGCTTTGAGAACAGAACTTCTCTGAAAAACTGTCTGATGAGCCCTGCCCCGCCAGCCAAGCGATGACTCCCAGTAATAATCGCAATAGTGAACCCAGAGACGCCAGGGCCGAGTCAAGACTTATGATCGTAAGGAGGCGATCCAGACCGGTGGGGATATTGGCAGGGATCTGCGATCCATCGTTTTATGTCCATTGTGGCTGAATCCTTTCAAACCTATCTTCGTCGTCGCCGCCGCCTGCTGGCCCGCCGCCTCAAACGGCAGCAGGGGTGGGGTGTGGTTTTGGCTTTGTTGGCTTTGTATTTGCTCAGTTGGGATGCGCCGGGCCAGGCTGGGCTATTGCCGCACCTGTGGAGGGGGCAACCCCTGTGGTTGGTGGTGATCCCGCTGTTGGGGGGAGGGCTGTACAGCTTGGGTGCAGGGCTCATCTGGATGCTGCGGCAGCGCCGACTTCCCCAGGGATCCGCAGGTTCTGCTCAGCTTCTGGCCCAGATGATCAGCTTGCCCCACTTGGCTTTGGCCGCTCTGCTCTGGCTGGGGTTGGCGATTTGGGGAGAGCATCTTCTGCCTTTTCTGGCCCAGCAAAAGCCGCAGTTGTTGGCAGGCCTGGTGATCAGTTGGCTGCTGGCCCAGGGGTGGAGTTTTCTGCAAACGGGTTGGGTGGTAGAGGCTGGACAACTGTGGGCCGATTATCTGCAGGAGTTGCGCGGCTCTGTATTGCAGCCCTGCTACCAGCGCCTGGAAACCTGTCGTCGCTCGCTCCATTTTTACCATGCCATTTGGCAAGATCTGCAACTGGAAGAACTGGAGGCCCAGCACCTGATTCAACTGTTGTCTGAGTCGTTGCTGCCGCTGACGCTGCCGCTCAAGGTTTATGCTCAGCGGGTTCACCATTGCTGCCAGCAGTTGGCGGCCTTATTGGCCCAGATGCAAGAGCGGGTAGAACGGCTGGAGCAGGTGCTTTTGGATATAGAGCTGGAGTTGGCTGCCCAGCAGCCGTTGCAAGCTCAGCCCCAACCGATCAACTTGCTGGCAGAAGATTGGGCCAACTGCCAGGAGCTGGATTTGCAGGAGCTGGTGTGCTTGAACCAGGAGCTGCTGGGCGCCGACCGATCTTTGCAGGGCTTGACCCAAGAGCTGAAAGGCTGGGCCGACCGAGCCATTCCCGCCGGATTGCAACTGGGATCGCGATGGCTGGGATCCCTGGGATGAAGAAGGCTGCCCCGCCTACCTCTGAGCCCCCCGAACTGGAGGCCCTCTGGGAGAGCTGGCTGGCGGAGCTGGGCTGGCAGCCTTCTGAGCCGCAGCGGCAGCAACTGCAACAGCTCTATCCCCTGGTGATGGCCGGAAACCGCACCCAGAACCTGACCCGCATCACCGCTCCCATCGATTTTTGGGAGAAACACCTGTGGGACTCGCTGCGGGGCCTGCGCTTGCTGGGATCCTGGGCGGCGATTCAAGCTCGGCCCTGGCGGGGCATCGACATCGGCACCGGGGCAGGGTTTCCAGGGATCCCGGCCCAAATTGCCCTGCCCCAGGCCAGCTTCACCCTACTGGACAGCAGCCAACGCAAGATTGCCTTTGTGCAAGAGGCCCTGCAGCAGCTCTCCCTGACCCAGGCGCGGGCGGTGGCCCAGCGAGCCGAAATCTGGGGGCAAGACCCGCAGGAACGCGGCAGCTACGATCTGGCCCTGGCCAGAGCCCTGGCAGCGGCAGAGGTTTGCGCCGAGTATTGTCTGCCCCTGCTCAAGGTGGGGGGACGCGCCATCCTCTACCGTGGCCATTGGATCGAGGCAGAAGCCCAAACTCTGGAGCGAGCCCTTTCTCTCCTGGGGGGGAAGCTGATCCACGTCGAAGCCTTCACTACCCCCCGCAGCCACGGGATACGGCATTGCCTGCTGGTGGAGAAAGTTGCCCCCACACCAGCTTGCTATCCCCGCTCTCCCGGCATTCCCAAACGCCAGCCGCTGGGCCAAGGCAAGCGCTGCTAACAGTTGGGATCCTTAATTTCCTAGCTCAAAAAAGCTTCTGCAAATTCTTGGAGAAAGATCTTGGACAGGTAGTTTGCAAATGCCGTTGGGGAGACTAAGATGTGGTTGGCATCAGGTTCGGATTGAGCCAATGGTCTAACCAGGTGAGCTTCCGAACTGAGCGCTAAAGGTTAAGGTTCGGAGTTCGCTACGTTATGACCATTTTTGTGGGCAATCTGTCCTTCAAGGCCAGTGAAGAAGATCTGCGGCTTGTGTTTGCCGAGTACGGCACCGTCAAGCAAATTAAGCTGCCGGTAGATCGGGAAACGGGCCGCAAGCGCGGCTTTGCTTTTGTGGAGCTGGAAAACGAGGCCGACGAGCAAAAAGCCATCGACGAGCTGGATGGCGCCACCTGGATGGGCCGGGATCTGAGGGTCAACAAGGCAATGCCACGTCAGGCCAGCGCAGGCGGCAGTCGAGATGGTCGCTCTTCCCGCTTCTAATCGGATAGGCTCTGGGCCGGGGATCCCTCTCTTCTCTCCCCGGCCTTTAGCTTTGGCCGAAGATGACTCTGGCCAGAAAGGCTAAGCCAAACCAGACGGAGGCCACCAAGACAATGGCCGGGCCGGAGGCGACGTTGAGGTAGTAGCTAGCGTACATCCCCAGCAGGCTAGCGCTGACGCCAAAGAGGGATCCCAGCAGCATTACCTGGTGCAGGCGAGGCGCCAGCAGGTAAGCTGTTGCTGCTGGCGTGATGAGCATGGCCAGCACCAGCAGCACCCCCACCGCCTTCATGCTGGCCACCAGAGTGAGGGAGGTGAGCGCCATCAGCCCCCATCCCAACCCTGCAGTAGGCAGGCCGGCTGCCTTGGCCCCCAGGGGATCGAAACTGTAGAAGGTCAGCTCCTTAAAAAAGAGGGCCACCAATCCCAGCACCAGGACGGTGATGCCCACCACTGTCAACACATCAGCGGCGCTCACCCCCAGGAGGTTGCCGAAGAGGAAGTGGTTGAGATCGATGCGGGCCCGCCGTTGGATTAACGTGATTAAGAGGATCCCTAGGGCAAAAAAAGCAGAAAAGACGATCCCCATGGCCGCATCGGGCTTGAGGGGGGTGGCGGAGCGGATCCACTGGATGAGCAGGGCGCTCAGTAACCCCGCCACGAAGGCACCGACAAAGAGGTTGAGATCCAGCAGGTAGGCAATGGCCAGGCCCGGCAGCAGCGAATGGCTGAGGGCATCCCCCAGGAGGGCCAAGCTTTGCACCAGCAAATAGCTGCCCACCACCGCGCAGAGAACGCCGATGGCCACCGCCACCAGCAGAGCCCGCTGCATAAAGGCAAACCGCAAGGGATCCGCCAGGGTGTGCCAGAGCCCTTCCATACCACCCCTCACCCCCTAGGCAGCTGAGTCCAAGGGCAGGATGCGGCCATAGGCCCGCTGCAACACCTGCGGCTGCAGCACCTGCTGCGGGGATCCCTGGGCAATCAGGACGCGGTTGAGGAGAAGCACCTCATCAAAGTGGGCCAGCGCCTGCCCCAGGTCGTGGTGCACCACCATCACGATATGGCCGGCGTCGGCCAACTCCCGCAAAACCTGAAACACAATGGCCTCGCTGGGCTGGTCGATCCCGGCCAGCGGCTCGTCCAGGGCGTAGATCTCGGCTGCCTGCGCTAGAGCCCGCGCCAAAAACACCCGCTGCTGCTGTCCCCCTGATAGCCGACCGATGGGCCGATCCCGATAGGCCCCCATCCCCACCCGCTCCAGAGCTTGCGCTGCCCGCTCCCGACCTTGCGGACCGATGCGGCGCAACCAGCCGGCAGCTCTCACCTGTCCCATCAGCACCACATCCCACACCGTGGCCGGAAAGCTCCAGTCGATGGCCGACCGCTGCGGCACATAGGCCACCTGCTCCCCCCGCAGCGCCTGGCCGCCGTAGCGCACCTCGCCCCCCTCTTTTGGCACCAACCCCAGCAGCGCCTTGAGAAAGCTGCTTTTGCCAGCCCCGTTGGGGCCCAGGATGCCCGTGATGCACCCTGGCCGGATCTCGGCGCTGATCCGCTCCAACGCCAGCAACTTGCCATAGCGCACCGTCAGATCCCGCACCACCAGAGAGGCCGGACGAGGAGGGAGAGCAATCGCTGGCTTTTTCATTTTCCTTTCATTTTCGCCAAGACCAGTGTACCCTAAGGGGAAACTCAAATAGTGAAACAATTATGAAAACCAAGATCTTTTCTTTGCGCCGCTTGGTGGTGGGGCTTGGCCTGCTGATGGGCGGTTGGACATCTCTGGCCAGCTTGGCTGTGGCACGTCCCCGCGTTGTGGCTACCACCACTCTGATTGCCGATTGGGTAGAGCAGGTGGGTCAAGATCGCATCCAGCTCAGCAGCCTGCTGCAGCCGGGACAGGATCCCCACGTCTATGAGCCGACACCGGCAGATGCCGCAGCTCTCGAGCAGGCGGATCTGGTGTTTTACAACGGCTACAACTTGGAGCCGGGGTTGATTCGTCTCGTCAACGCTGCTGCTCAACGGGCGCGGCGGGTTGCCCTGGCCGAGATCCTCGACCCCATCGTCACCAATGAGGACGGGATCCCGACGCCGGATCCCCATGTGTGGGGCAATGTGGAAAACGTCATCCTCATGGTGGAGCTCATTGCCCAGGAGCTGGCGAAACAGGTGCCCGGCGAAGCGGCTTTTTTTCAGGCCAATGCTGCCGCCTATCGGGCGGAGCTGGAAGAGCTCCACGCCTGGATCGCGGAGCAGATTCAGACCATTCCCCCTGGCAACCGGGTTTTGGTGACCACCCACGATGCCTTTGCCTACTACACCCAAGCCTACGGCCTGAAGATGGGGGGATCCCTCTTGGGGATCAGCACCGAGGAACAGCCCAGCGCCCAGACGGTGGCTCGGTTGGTGGAGGAGATCCGCGCCCTGGGGGTGCCGGCGGTTTTTGCCGAGACCACCCTTAACCCCGCTCTCATCCAAACGGTGGCCGCCGAAGCGGGAGTCCAGGTGGCCGAACAGGAACTGTACTCGGACTCCCTAGGGGAGCCAGGCAGCGGTGCCGAAACCTACATCGCTATGATGCGCCACAACACCTGCACGATTGTGGGGGCCTTGGGCGGATCCCCTGATTGTCCTTGAGGGGCAGAATCGAGGCAGGGGGGCTGAGTTTTGTATGATAGGGGCTCAGACCCTTGTTTTCTTACCGCGTCCATGCCTGCTGCTATCCGTCGCCCGCCTCGTTCCCTCTATTGTGGCCAAGTGCGCCCAGCTCACATCGGCCAGAGTGTCACCCTCTACGGCTGGATCGACCGCCGCCGCGACCACGGGGGGGTGATCTTTCTCGATCTGCGGGATCGCTCCGGCATTGTGCAACTGGTGGCGGATCCCCAGAAGACCCCCCTCTCCTACGAGCTGGCGGGGCAGGTGCGCAACGAATATGTGGTACGGGCAACGGGAACGGTTCAGCGGCGGCCTGAAGACTCCTTTAACCCCCGCCTGGCCACCGGCGAAGTGGAGGTCTACGCAGAAGAGCTGGAAATTCTCAGCCGCGTGGGCAAGCAGCTTCCCTTCAGTGTCTCGGGGGAAGAAGGGGAAGAGGTGCGGGAGGAGATCCGCCTGCGCTACCGCTACTTGGACTTGAGGCGGGAGCGCTTGTCCCGCAACCTGCAACTGCGCCACCAGGTGATCAAGGCCATTCGCCGTTTTCTGGAGGACGAAGAAGGCTTTATCGAGGTGGAGACCCCCATCCTCACCCGCTCCACCCCCGAAGGTGCCAGAGATTACTTGGTGCCCAGCCGCGTCAACCCCGGCGAGTGGTTTGCCCTGCCGCAGTCGCCCCAGCTTTTTAAGCAGTTGCTGATGGTGGCTGGCGTGGATCGCTACTACCAAATTGCCCGCTGTTTTCGGGATGAAGATCTGCGGGCGGATCGCCAGCCGGAGTTTACCCAGTTGGACATGGAGATGAGCTTCCTGGATCAGGAGGCAATCTTGGAGCTCAACGAGCGGCTCATCGGCCACATCTTCAAAACCGTCAGAGGGATCGACCTGCCCCGTCCCTTCCCGCGGCTGACCTACGCCGAGGCTATGGCCCGCTACGGCTCCGACAAACCCGACACCCGCTTTGGGCTGGAGTTGGTGGATGTTTCGGGGGTGTTTCAGGGATCCCGCTTTCAAGTCTTCGCCAAAGCCCTGCAGCAGGGGGGAGTGATCAAGGCTCTGCCGGTGCCCGGCGGCGACGAGAGGATCTCCAACACCCGCATCAAGCCCGGCGGCGATCTGTTCAAGCTGGTTACCCAGTACGGGGCGGGCGGCCTGGCCTTCATTCGGGTGCGCGCCGGCAGCCTCGATACCATTGGTGCCCTCAAGGAAAGCCTTAGCCCTGAGCAGGAGAAGCAGTTGCTGCAGATGACCAACGCCAAGCCAGGGGATCTGCTGCTGTTTGGGGCAGGGCCGGCTGCCGTGGTCAACGAGTCGCTGGGCCGCCTGCGGCTGCACCTGGGGCAGGAGCTGGGCTTGATCCCGGAGAACGCCTTGAATCTTCTCTGGATCACCGATTTCCCCATGTTTGAGTTCAACGCCGAGGAAAACCGCCTAGAAGCCCTGCACCACCCCTTTACCGCTCCCCACCCCGACGACTTGGCCGACCTAAAAACGGCGCGGGCCCAGGCCTACGACCTGGTCTGGAACGGCGTGGAAGTGGGCGGGGGATCCCTGCGCATCTACCAGCGGGAGATCCAGGAGCAGGTTTTCCAGGCCATCGGCCTCACCCCTGAGCAGGCGCGGGACAAGTTTGGCTTTTTGCTAGAAGCCTTTGAGTACGGCACGCCGCCCCACGGGGGCATCGCCTACGGCCTAGACCGGCTGGTGATGCTGCTGGCGGGGGAAGATTCCATCCGCGATGTCATCGCCTTTCCCAAAACCCAGCAGGCCAGGTGTTTGCTCACCGGCGCCCCTGCCGCTGTCGAGGCCAAGCAGCTCAAAGAACTGCACGTGGCTTCCACCTATCAGCCCAGCTAAGGGATCCCTTCTTCTGTGGGAGGATAGATAAACAATGCACCCCTACTCCTTGTTCTCCCTATGCTAGACCTGACCGGAAAAAAAGCCTTGGTAACCGGCATTGCCAACGAGCGTTCTATCGCCTGGGGCATTGCCCAGCAACTGCACAAAGCGGGGGCCAGCCTGGGGGTTACCTATCTACCCGACGAGCGGGATCGTTTCAAGACCAAAGTTCAGCAACTAACCGAGCCCCTACAGCCCGACTTTCTCCTTCCCTGCGATGTGCAAAGCGACCAGCAGATCAACGATCTGTTTCAAGGGGTGGCCCAAAAATGGGGTCAGGTCGATATCTTGGTTCACTGCCTGGCTTTCGTTAAAAAAGAAGAGCTGAGCGGCAACTTTAGCGATATTTCCCGAGAAGGGTTTGCCCTGGCCATGGATGTGAGCACCTACTCCCTGATTGCCCTCTGCCGGGCCGCCAAGCCCCTCTTGAGAGCCGGCAGCAGCATCCTCACCCTCACCTATCTGGGGGGCGTGCGGGTGGTGCCCAACTACAACATGGCGGCGGTGACCAAAGCGGGCCTGGAAACCTGTGTTCGCTACCTGGCGGCCGAGCTGGGCCCTGCCGGGATCCGGGTGAATGCTATCTCTGCCGGGCCCATTCGCACCCTGGCTTCTTCGGCGATTTCGGATTTTCATGCCATGCTGCACGCGGTGGAGGAGAAAGCTCCGCTGCGGCGCAATATCACCCAGCTCGAGGTGGGCAATGTGGCTGCTTTTTTGGCCAGCGACCTGGCCAGCGGCATTACCGGCCAGGTGATCTATGTGGATAGTGGATATAGCATCCTGGGTTTTTAGGCTCTTGGGGATCCCCCTGGCATGAATCGCTTCTCGCCCTTGCAGCGGCTGCTGCTCACCTGGATTTTGATCGTCATTAGCGGCTGGCTGGCCCTACAGGTGGGCCGGCTGTTTGGCCATCTGCTCACCACCATCCTGACGGCGGCGGTGCTGGCCTTTTTGCTCAACTATCCGGTACAGGTGCTGCGGCGCTATCGGGTCAGTCGGGGTTTGGCGGTCACCCTGGTTTTTGCCCTGTCGGTGGTGCTGCTGGCCTTGGTAGGGATCGCCATCGTGCCCATCCTGGCCAAGCAGGTGGTGCAGTTGGGGGCGCGGATCCCGGAGTGGGTGGATACCTTACAAAGCTGGCTGGATCAAATCAGCCTGTGGGCGGCAGAGCGCAACATCAACCTCGGCCAGACAGAGCTGGTGAACACCCTCCTCAACCGCCTGCAGGCCAGCGCCGAAAAAATTGCCGGCCAATCCCTGGACATCCTCCTGGGCACCTTTAACCAGGTGATCGATTTGGTGTTGGTACTGGTGTTGGCCCTCTACATGCTGCTCTACGGCGGCCAGTTTTGGCAGGGGTTGCTCAGCCTCTTTCCCAAGCCCTGGGGGCCGCGCATCGGCGAAGCCCTGGCTCTGAGTTTCCAGAACTTTCTCATCAGCCAGTTGGTGTTGGGGTTCATCATGGCCCTGATGCTGGTGCCAATTTTTGGTTTTTTGCGCGTGCCCTTCGGGCTTTTGTTTGGCCTGTTGATCGGCCTGCTGGAGGTGATCCCGCTGGTGGGAGGCTTTATCGGCATCGGCGCGGCAGCGGTGCTGCTGGCCTTTCAGGATATCTGGCTCAGCCTCAAGGTGGTGCTGGTCTCCCTAATTGTGCAGCAGGTTAAGGATCGGGTCATCGCCCCTCGCCTGATGGGGGAGCTGATTGGCCTCAACCCGGTGTGGATCTTGATCGCCCTGTTGGTGGGGGCGCAACTGGGGGGTATCCTGGGCGTGATCATCGCCATTCCCCTCTCTAGCGTGGTCAAAAGCCTCTACGAGATCGCCCGTTCTGCTGACTTGGCCGCCGAAGAGGGTGGCAAGCTGACCTCTCTTGGCGAAAGCCTTAGGGAAACTCGCCGGGATCCCGCCTTGCCCAAGCCAGAGACCTAGCAGGTCTAGCCCCTTTCTCGCAGACGACTCTTCCAGGCAGCAACCTAGCCCCGATCCCCATCTCCCCTCTCCCTCTGGGAGAGGGGCCGGGGGTGGTCGCGTGAGCGGCGCGGAGCGCTTGGGTCTCTGGGAGAGGGGCCGGGGGTGGTCGCGTGAGCGGCGCGGAGCGCTTGGGCCTCTGGGAGAGGGGCTGGGTGTTGTCCTAGCGAATTTTTCCCTCAATAAAAGGCACCTCTAGCACCTTTTCGTGGTGGATGGGGCCATGGCCGAAATAGCCCCCTTCCCCGAACAATTCGCCGTGGTCGGCGGTAACCGTGATGTAAGTGTTTTTGGGAACTAGGTCAAACAGTTGCTCAAAGACCCCGTCCAGGTAGCGCACCGCCTCGATCTGCCGTTGGCGCAGCTCCTCCAACTGGGCAGCGCTGAAAAAGGGGATCCCGGTCTCTTCCCCTTCATCCAGGCGCTTTAACACGCCATTGACCCCAGAGATGCGGGGCCACAGGCCGGGATCCTCATCCGGCAACGCGTAGGGATAGTGGGTTTCGCCCACATTTAACAAGTAAAAGCTGGGGCGATCCGGCTCAAAGCGCAACTGCTCCACCATGGCCGCCATATCGTTGTGCTGGGGCATGAGGCGGTAGGAATCGAAGTCGCGATTGAGCAGGGTGCTGGGGTTGAGCACCGGCAGGGAGACCATGGCGTGGGTGGTATAGCCCAGTTGGTGCTTCAGTAGCGTCGGCAAATAGAGGTGGGGCAGCAGATGCTTGAACTCAATCGGTTGGCGGGTGCCGAGGCGCTCGTTGTAGCGCAAGTAATCCTGCTTGTAGTGTTCGGAAGCAAAGACCTGGGTGGGGCTGGTGTGGGGCAGCAGGCCCATGAGCAGATTGTAATGGGCGGGAGCCGTCCAGGAAGCGTAGCTCCAGCGCTTTTCCAGGGATCCCAACTTGAGCAGATGCTTGGGGTTGGCAGCCAGCAGGCTGTCGAAGCGGCAACTGTCGAGAACGATCAGCAGATAGTTATTCTGTCCCTGGGGTTCCGGTCGAGGGTCGGACTCAGACAAGGGAGCCGCAGAAGATCGCCACCAGTTTAGGAGTCCCATTCCTCTTCCTCCTCGACAGGATAGGGCCGTCGGACGATCCGCCAGTTGGGGGCTGTGGCCGCGTCGCCTTCCTCCTCAGGTTCACCGGGTTCGCGAATGCGTTCCGGCGGGATATTGGAATAGGAATAGCGGCCTGCCTGGGGATCCGGCTCCTCCTCCGGCAGATCCTGAGGCAAATAGTGGTCAGGGGGGATGATCTGCGCTTCCAAGAAGCGCACTCGCTCGATGAGCTGGTTTAACTTGCGGATTGCCTGTCGCTGGAACACCCGGTCATGCAGCCGCCAAGCGCCCACATACAGAAACCCCAAGCCCACTCCTACCCCATAGGCAGTCAACAGCGTCAGCGACAAAGGAATCGCAGCGCCGGCTTGACCGGCCACAACGACCGCTGCTGTGGATCCCCAGTTTTGGACGAGGAAGACGAGCAGGATCAGTATCCACAAGCCCAGGAGTATGGAGCGGATGCTTCTGCTCGCGTCGGCGGAACGGAGTCCTTGCATGGCCTCAACCCTTTCATTACGCTATCCTGCTTCCTCTTCTCCACCGGTCCGGCAGCGGAGAGCTTGGCCGCGCCCCAATCCAGAGGGATGAACCCCCTGGCTTTTCAGAGCAACTGAAGAGATGGGCGGTACAAGATTCGAACTTGTGACCCCTTCCGTGTGAAGGAAGTGCGCTACCACTGTGCTAACCGCCCGTAGGTACTACTTTAGCAGCTATCCGACTAGAGCAGGATTCTATATTATGCGATGATCGCTTGACAACTCCCCGACCTGCTGGCTTGCTTCCGCATAGCGATAGGCAGGAGGATTCTGGGATGATCGAGTGCCCCGCCCCTTACCAAGGCCTGCGGCGGACGGGGCTTGTACCCCAGAGCCAAGGGTCAGCCGTTGAGCCGAAAAGCCGGACGGCCATAGAGATGCGGAGATGTCAGAGATAGCCGGGATCCGGCCTGAGGGCTACAGTAAGGAGCAGGGAGCTGTAGGGTGCTATGGCCTACTCACCGACCGAAGAGGCAATTGCCCTGCTCATCGATCTGGCAGAACGCGGCGAGATCGACCCCTGGGATGTCCAGGTTATCGAGGTTATCGACCGCTTTCTGAGCCGCATAGCCTCCACCAGCAGCAGCCATGACCTGTCTGAGTCGGGACAAGCCCTGCTCCATGCTGCCATGTTGGTCTATCTCAAGGCGATGGCTTTGGCAGAACCGGAAGTAGACGAGGGTGAGCCCAGTCCGGCGGATGTGGAAGCGGATCCCTTGCCAAGCTGGTCTTTGGCGGACTTGGATGGCGTGTTGCAACCCAGGGCGGTGCCGCGTCTTCAACGTAGCCGGCCTGTCACCCTCAAAGAACTCATCGTCCACCTGCAAGAGCTGGAAACCCTGCTGGAGCACCGGCCCGAAGCTGCCCCAAAGCCCCTATCCCAACGGGTTTCTCGCCAGCAAGCGCTGTCAGCCATCACCCAGCTAGCCCACCCGGAGAATCTTTTGGAAACCACCGCCGAGCTGGAGTCGCTGCTGGCTCAACTTTGGCAGCAGGGCCTGACCCAGGTCAGCTTTGCGGCTCTCCAGCAGCACTTTTGCCAAAACGGCAGCAGCGGTGCCATTCACCCCATCCAAGTCTTCTGGTCATTGCTGCTGATGGCTGCCCGCTCCCAGGTAGAGCTGTGCCAAGAGGAGTTCTACGGCCCATTGACCATCCGCCCCTGCCCAATGGGATCCCTCCTCCCCACAGCTCTACAAGCTGAACTCTAGAGAACCACTCTAGTCGTGGTTGCTCTCCCGCTGCCCCTCGACATCCTGCCGGGCACGATCCACCCGTTTGAGATCTTCCCCAGTTGAGCGCACCGGCAGCTCGGCAGGAGTCTCCCGATCCAGGTAGTAGTCCTCGACGAGGCGCTCGCCGCTGGGATGATCTTCCCCTTCCGCGGGCAACAGTGGCGAATGCAGCAATTCAGCAGGGGGACAATCTTCCGAGATGAGCAAATCCGACGTGCTAAGCATTCCCTTGGGAATGGTGGAAAGGCGCTGGGCAACAGCCCCAATGCTTTCCAGACGAATCATCTCCTCCCAAGAGCAGATCTCCTCCTCGTCTTCCGTTTCGTAGCGAACCAGGATGGTATCCCCTTCGATATCGAGGATCTTGGCTCGTTCCAGCCAGCGTCCCTGATCGCGCAGGTAGATCCACACATCCTTGCCTTCGCGGCTGAGTTGATAGATCCTACGATGAAGCACGGTCCCCTCCTGAAGTGAAAGATCCGGGTGAGTTGTGGGGGCTACCCAGCTCATCCCTCCATCTTAGCGGCTGCATACCGAGGCTGTATGCTTTTCCACAGGGCAGCCAGAGCCTTTGCTTCTGAGGTGTTGGTTCTTCAGGAGGAGGAAGGGCGCCACCAAAGCACCTGTTGACTTAGCGTGACTGGGGATCGCCAGCCTATCGAGATATGGTTATTTCAAATAGCAATGCAACGGTTTGTTACGTCGTTATTGCGACGCAACGCTGTCGCGAAGGTGCCGCCCTAACTCCCCTCTCCCTCTGGGAGAGGGGCTGGGGGTGAGGGATATCCCTCCGGGAGAGGGGTTGGGGGTGAGGGTGGGAGTGAGGAACACTTGGGGAGTGTCTTGATCTGGTTTGAAGTGGCCATACCATGCGCATTGCCATTGTCGGGTTGGGGTTGATCGGCGGATCCCTGGCCCTCAAGCTAACCGAAAAGGGATATCCCGTGTGGGGGATGAGCCGCACCCCGGCCACCTGCCAACAGGCTCTGCAACGGGGCGCTGTTCAAGGCTGTGGAACCGAGTTGGCCCAGTTGGCCCGCTTTGACCCTCAAGTGGTGCTGATCTGCACCCCTTTGGATCAGGTGTTGGCCACCCTAGCCGCCTTGGTGCCTTATCTATCGGCAGAGACCGTGGTGAGCGATGTCGGCTCGGTTAAGCAGCCCATTGTTGCTCCGGCAACCGAACTGTGGCCTTTGTTCGTGGGAGGGCACCCCATGGCCGGCAAAAGCCTACAAGGGATCCAAGCGGCAGAAGCCGGCTTGTTTCGGGGGCGGCCTTACGTGCTCACTCCCATCGCCAAGACCCAACCGCAAGCTCTTGCTGCCATGAAAAAACTGGTGGCTGCTGTTGATGCAGAAGCCGTTTGCACCGATCCCGCGCGACATGACCAAGCGGTGGCCTGGATCAGCCACTTGCCGGTGATGGTCAGCGCCGGTTTGATCGCAGCCGTCAGCCAAGAGGCGGATCCCGCCATTCTGCATTTGGCTCGCACCCTAGCCAGCAGCGGATTCCGCGATACCAGCCGTGTTGGCGGAGGGATCCCGCAATTGGGTTTGGAGATGGCCCGCCACAATCGGCAGGCGCTGCTGACTACCCTGTGCAGCTACCGAGCGCAGTTGGGACAGATAGAACGGTTGATCGAGGGTGAAAGGTGGGACGAATTGCTGCTGGTGCTGCAACGAACTCAGCAGGAATGGCAGCAGTTCCCGGTTAACCAGCCCCGCAGAGTTCCTCAAGACCTGGGCAATGAGGAAGGGTAGCGGGCGCAGCTCCGGTGGGGTTGGGGACGTTCGTGCTACTTTGGGCTTGTGTTGGACGGATTGAGCTTATGTCGAGTACGGCCCAGCTTTGGCTCTACCACCTGGAACAATGGGCAACCCAGCTTGTCCAGAGTCAACTGCAGCACCTCTCTCCCGTCAGCCTGCTGGCGGTGGGCCTGGCCGGCTTGCTCACCAGTCTTTCCCCCTGCACGCTATCGATGCTGCCGGTAACCATCGGCTATATCGGCGGCTACACCCCCAACCCTGATGAAGGGGCCGGAAAAGTGCGTCGGCACATCTGGGCCCAATCTTTGGGTTTTGCGGCTGGGGTGGCTTTTACCCTGACCCTGCTGGGTTTAGGGGCAGCTTTGCTGGGCCGCGTTTACGGACAGACGGGATCCTTTTGGCCTACTGTGGTGGGGGGAGTTGCTATTTTGATGGGGCTCAACCTGCTGGAGGTGATTCCCCTGCGCTTTCCCGCTTGGTTCAACCGGTTGGAGATCCCCGGCGAATGGCCCAGGTTAGGCCGGGCAGTGTTGCTGGGATCCACCTTTGGCCTGGTGGCCTCTCCCTGCAGCACGCCGGTTTTGGTGGCTTTGCTGGCTTGGGTTTCCACCACGGGGCAGCCCTGGGTGGGGGGCGGGTTGCTGCTGGCCTATGCGCTGGGGCTGGTCTTGCCGCTGCTGTTGGCAGGGGTGTTTGCCGGCTCGCTCAAGCAACTGCTGGCCCTGCGGCGCTGGTCGGGCTGGTTCACCTATGCCAGTGGCGTGGTGTTGGTGGGCTTTGGTACCGTGACGATCCTCTCCGCTTGGGCCTAAGGGATCCCTGCCGCTACAGGCTAAGATGGGGCTGCCCTCCCGTTGAGAGGGGCATTCAAGTCTTGAGCTAACAACTTCCCATGGTTATCCACCCTCTTCCGCTGTTGCGGCGGTATTGTCGCCATGAGCTGCTGCCGCTGCTGGCGGATCTGCGCCTAGCCATCGGCCTTCTCTTGGCGATTGCCCTTTTGAGCGCCCTGGGCACGGTGATCGAGCAAGAGGAAACGGTGGCCTTCTACCAGGCTCACTATCCTGAGCATCCGGCCCTGTTTGGCTTTCTCACCTGGCGGCTGATCCTCAAGCTGGGGTTGGATCACGTCTATCGCACCCCTTGGTTTCTGGCCCTGTTGATCCTCTTTGGCAGCAGCCTGGCCGCCTGTTCTTTCACGCGCCAGTGGCCGATGCTCAAGGTGGCCCGTCGCTGGAGCTACCTCACCCGTCCTTCTTCCTTCCGGCGGCTGCCCTTTTGGATCTATCTGCCCCAACACTCCCTAGAGGGGCTGCCGCAGCGGCTGCGACAACGGGGTTATGCGGTGTTTGAGGAGGGATCCCGGCTCTACGCCCGCAAGGGGCTAATCGGACGGTTCGGCCCCATCTTGGTGCACGTCAGCCTGCTGCTGATCCTGTTGGGGGCCATCTGGGGCAGCATCGGGGGCTTTAAGGCCCAGGAGCTGATCCCCAGCGGTGGGGTTGCCGCCATTGAACATGTAACCGGGGCAGGGGATCTGGCTCATCTGCCCACCTGGCAAATTCGGGTTAACCGCTTCTGGATCGACTATGCTCCCGACGGACGGGTAAAGCAGTTTTACTCAGATCTCTCGATTCTGGATGGGGGACAGGAGGTCAAGCGCCAGACCATCTCTGTCAACCATCCCCTCTCCTACCGCGGCGTGACCCTCTACCAAGCCGACTGGGGCATCGACAGCATCCGCATCCGCCTCAACAACAGCCCCCCCTTCCAAATTCCAGTGGTGCCGGTGCCCACCCAGGCGGGCAGCAAGCTCTGGGGCGCTTTTGTGCCCACCCGACCGGATCTAAGCGAGGGCTTGACGCTGTTGTTGCCAGATTTGCAGGGGACGGCCCTGCTCTACGACACCCAGGGCCAGTGGGTAGGATCCCTGCGCCAGGGCATGAGCCTGGCCCTCGACGAAGTGGCTCCGCAGCGCTTTCCCAACCCCCTTACCCTGCACCTAGATGAGGTTATCGGCGCCACCGGCCTGCAAATGAAATCGGATCCAGGGATCCCTCTTGTCTATCTTGGCTTTGGGCTGCTGATGCTGGGGGTGGTGATGAGCTATTTCAGCTACAGCCAAGTTTGGGCTCTGGAGACGGAAGCAGGGCTTTACCTGGGGGGCAAAACCAACCGCGCCCTGGTGACCTTCGAGCGGGAGTTTGCCCACCTGGTGGAGCAGCAACTGCTCTCCTCTCCCCCTTCTCCGGCAAAAGAACTCAATCCCGCCGCTCGCGTCAGCGGGACGGAGTCCTTAGCCAACGGCTAGCCTACCCAAGTGGCGTCTGTTTGACCAACAACACTGCCCAGGGTTATCTAGCTCCCCTCTCCCTCAGGGAGAGGGGCTGGGGGTGAGGGTGTTCCTCAGGGAGAGGGGCTGGGGGTGAGGGAGTCCCTCAGGGAGAAGGGCTGGGGGTGAGGGAGTCCCTCAGGGAGAGGGGCTGGGGGTGAGAGCAGAACTGCCCAAATCTGGCAGGCTGACTGCAAACAGGGTGCGGTTCTCGCCGCTTTCCACCCGCAGGATCCCTTGCAGCAGCTCCACCGCCTTTTTCACCAGCGGCAGGCCCAAGCCGGTGCCCCCCTGGTGGGCGTAGTCCAGTTGCGGAATGCGGTGGAACTTCTCGAAAATGCGGGGCAGGTGCTCCGCTGGGATCTCGACGCCGGTGTTGATTACCTGCAAATGGAGACCCGAAGAATCGCCCGCCACTTCCAGGTAAACCTGCTGGCCAGCAGGGGTGTATTTGGCAGCATTGGCCAGCAACTCGCTGAGGATGCGGGTGAGCAGCCCCACATCGGTGCTGAACAGGATGGGTTCAGAGGGAATGCGGGAGACAAAAGTGAGCCGGCGCTCCTGAAAGCGCAGAGCAAAGGGCGGCACCAGCTTTTCCAGCCACTCTCGCACCTCGAAGCGGGCAATCTCCAGACTGCGGCTGCCGGCCTCTAGCCGCTGCAGATCCAGCAGGTCGTTGACCAAGTCCAGCTCTTTTTGCCACTCCTGTTTGAGGATGTGGAAATAGGGGATCTGCGCCTCGGAAAGACCGCGCACCTCCAACATTTTCAAAGCCATTTTCATGTTGGTCAGAGGCGTGCGCAGCTCGTGGGAGACCATGCTGAGAAACTCTTCTTTGAGCTCGTTGAGCCGCTGCAGTTGCCGGAGCTGGGCCTGGATTTCTTGGTAGAGGCGGGCCTGGCGAATGGCGATGCTGCACTGGGTGGCCACCTGCTCGGCAAAGTGGATCTCGGCTTCAATAAACCCTTCCTGGGGCAAGCGGATCAACTTGAGAAAGCCCAGCAACGAGCCCGTTTCCACAAACAGGGGGCAGGCGAGGAAGGTGCAGCGCCCCCGCAGCGGGTGATCCGTGCTGAAGTAGAGGGTCTGGCCTTGGCGAAGCTGGCGCAAAAGAACGGGATCCAAGGGCAGGGTAACTTGGCCTATAGGGGGCAGGGATCCCGCCGCTTCGTAGACCAGCGTGTAGGTCTGGGTTTCCGGATGGATGAGGGCCACACCGCAGGCGCCCAGTTGGAAAGCCTGGGTCAGCTCCCGCACCACGGTGGCCAAGATCTCCTGTTCGTCCAGGCTGGAGCGCACCTTGTCGCCAATGAGCCGCAGCATTTGCTCGTACCTTACCCGCTGGGCCAGCTCGGCATTGCGCACCTCCACCTGGTAGCGCAGCTCGGCATTGGCAGCTTGCAGTTGCTCAAACAGCTCCGCCTGTTGCAGCGCCAGCCCCAGTTGATCGGCAATTTGTCGCAAAAAATCCGGCATCCAGGGATCCCATTTTTTGGGGGCGCTGCACTGGTGGGCAATCAACAGCCCCCAGAGGCGGGCCAGCCCGCCGTCTGTGCCTTCAGGGCCAGCCGACTGCAAGATGGGCACCACCAAGTTGGCCCGCACCCCTAAGCTGGCCAGCAGCTCCCGGTGGCAGGGCTGGATGGGGGCAGTGTCGATATCTTCAATGGCGGAAATGCGGCCCTGCTGATAGGCTTGGTGCCACTGGGTTACGAAACAATGATCTTCGATAACCAGGCCCAGCAGGCTCAACTCTGGCCGGCTAACCGATTGCATGGCGATCTCGCCCACCCAATCGGGGAAAAAGCGGTAGATCACCACCCGCTCCACATCCAACAAACGGCGAACTTCCTCTACAGCAAAACTGAGGATGGACTCCACCTGCAACGATTGCCGGATCCCTTGGACGATGTGGCTGAGCAGCCGGGCTTGGTGGAGCTGCAATTGAACCTGCTCCTGGGCCTGCTTGCGCTCGCTGATATCGACAATTGAGGCGACACCGTAAATCTGTTTCTCGGGAGTCTCCGCCGCAAAAGACGAGAGATCCACCCACCGGATCTCGCCACTTTTGTGGATGTAGCGTTTTTCCATCCGGTAGCCGCGGCGGCGGCCCGCTCGTATTTCTTCGACATAGATTGCCTCCTGCCGCAGATCCTCAGGATGCGTTATGTCGGCGTAATTCATGCTCAAGAGCTCGGCCTCGGTGTAGCCGGTGAGCTGGCAAAAGCTCTGGTTCACCTTTAGCAAGTGCCCCGCCGCATCCGTGACCGCCATGCCCACCGGGGCTTGCTCGAAGAGACTTTGAAACAGATCTTGCTGATATTCCAGAGAGTGCTGAAGTTGTTGCTGTTGGTTTTGCAACTCTTTTTCCGGGGTCAAATCCTGTACGCTGACGATCATGCCGATTACCTTTCCCTGGGCATCTAGCCAGGGAGCCTCCAAAATCCGCACCGGAAACCGTTCCCCGCTGCGGCGCCTGAAGGTCAGCTCCCATCCCTGCGGTGGCCGCCCCTGGGCAAAGGCGGCGGTAATCTTGCCCATCTCTTCCGGGGGCCAATAGACAAAAGGGGGATCCTTCCCGATGAGCTCCTCCTTGGGCCAGCCCACCATCGTGGCAAAGGTCTCGTTGACGTAGATCTGTCTGCCTTGTGGATCGACGGCGGCAATGCCCAGAGGAATGGCGCGTTCGATGGCAACGCGCAAATTCAGGGTGGTTTGTAGATCTGGTAGATCCAGTTTCTCCGTTGACGGCTCCCTCCAGACTGATGCTGAAGGCGGCGGGCCTAAGGTTAGCCGCCAGCACAGCTCATCTTGGTTCACCACCCCCAACAGGGATCCCGCTTCGTCCACCACCGGCAAGTGGCGGATCCCGTGGGCCCGCATCAGCTCCAACAATGCCAGGGGATCGCGGTAGTTGCCGACGGCCAAGGTCACGACCGGGGTGGTCATCACCTCAGCCAGGGTGGATCCCTGCCAAGAGCGGTCGCTGGCCACCCACCGCAACACGTCCACAGGTGTCAAAATGCCCACCACTCGGCCTGCGTCCACCACCAAGGCGTAGGGCCAGGAGCCATTCTTTTGCGCCAGCAGGGAGAGAAGCTCGGCAAGGGAGCTGTCAAGCCCGACCAAGGGCGGCATCCGGCCAAACAACTGTTCCAGGGATCCCGATGGAGAGGGCAAATCTTGCGCCATGTCGGAGGACAACTGAACCTTAAAGTTACAGTCAAAAAAAGTTGTAAATAGTATCGCGGCCAGGAGCCTTTAGCCAGAACCAGACAAAATACTTAGAGATAGTTTTGACTCTAGGTAGCTGATGGTCTTAACCTAACTTTAATCTCACAATTAAGAGTACCACGTCGAGTAAAGAAGTTTTGGGTCTTGACATAAATCTTTACATCTATATTTAGACTTGCTATTTGTTTATGGACAGAGACTTCAGGAACGAGTTAAGCTCTTAGCTTGCTATTAACGGTAATTTTCAATCCTAGGTTGCGACCCTTACACCTTATCGAGATTTTGCCTTTGTCTAAAAAGGGACAATCATCATCTTGTTACTCTGTTTTTTTCAAGCATCCTCGCGTCATCGGCTTAAGCTTTAATTGGTTTGATTGAAGACAGATTTGACGGATTTTGTTTGAGCGGCTGCCAGATTGCCTGAGATCGATCCGTGCCGCTGAGGCGATCCCTTCCAGCCCTCCGACCTCTGAGAGGGGAGTTGGGAAGCGGTCCAGGCAATGACCGTGCTCTTGGATCGGCTGGAGTACAAGGGGGGATCCCTTCGCTTAAAGTGGGGCTTCCTTCGGCTAGGCTCGTGGCTGGAGCTTGCGGAAAGATGCTCGCTCCACTCAAAGAAAACAAAAACTCCTGTGGTAGTTTCCACATACTTCTTCATATCTTGAAGACTTGCTTAGAGATTGAGCTAGAGTGTTCTCAGTCAGTTTCTCTGGTGGGCCACTTTTTGGGGAGGAAAAGACATGAAAGTTGGAGATCGAGTGCGGGTGCGTACCAGCGTGATCGTCTATCACCACCCGGAATATCGCAATCAACCTTTTGACCTCAAAGGCATGGAAGGGGAGCTGAAGGCCGTGATTCAGGATTGGAATGGCCGTCCGATCAGCGCCAATTTTCCCTTTCAGGTGCAGTTTGGCAACAAGTTCCGGGCTCATCTGCAGGCCGATGAGCTAGAGTTGGTTGAGCCGGCCAACTCAGCAGAGTCTGCCGGGACGGCTGCCTAGTTGAGGCTCAGCAGCGTGCGGTTGGTTTCCAGAATCGGCCTGATCAAGTCGGCTTCCGCGGGGGTGAGGTAATTGGCCATCACCTCTTGCAGGAAGCGGTAGGTTGCCTCGCAACTGCGTTGGGTGCGGAAGGCCCGCATCAAGGTCTGAAACCAGTAGAGAAACCGCTCTTTGTAGCGTTGCTCATCGTCCAAGAGCATGGCCAAGGCGGAAAGGCGCAGCACCCGAACGGTGTCAGCTTTCCACTTGTTACTAAAGTCTTCCACCCCCCGCATGAGCAAGTAGGGATCCAGCGCGCGCATTTTCATCTCCACATCCCGGATGATCTGGGCTTCTGCCGCTTGAATCTTGCGATAGGCGCTCAGGCGTAGGTCAAAGGAAGCCAGGTAGGTTTCCATGAATTGCAGCTCCTCATCCCTGAGATAGCGCCCATCGGCAGCGATGCTCAGTTGGCGCAGTTGAGTCAGCATGGGGCTCCTTGGGCAAGCTGGAATGGGTGAGAATGAGAAAAAAACACCCCCCTTGGCTGACGGCACAGCCTGGGTCTTTTGATCCTATCCCTAAACTCCTCGCCAGAAGAGCAGGATTGCCGGGATCCTCGGCAACCCTCTCAGTCAGGTTAATATTAATTAACAGTCTGTTGTTGCAAGAACCTACTCGACCCCAGATTGTTACCTACGAGTGGCCATCTGCGAGTTCGATTCAAAAACACCCTTTGGGAGGAAACACTTCCGTGAGTCAGAAAGGTAAAAACAAAAAATGGAGAAGCGCGGGGTTGTATGCGCTGCTGGCCATCGTCTTGATCTCCTTGGCCACCACCTTCTTCGGCACCCGCCCGGCTGAGCGCCTGGAGATCAGCTACTCCGACTTGATCAGCCGCGTGGAACGGGGCGAGGTCAGCAAGGTTTTGGTGGAGACGGCCCCGGATGGTCGCCAAGTGGCCATTGCCGAGGCAGAAATCAACAACCGCGCCACCCAAGTGCAGGTAAATCTGCCCCCCCTTACTCCAGAGTTTGAAAACACCCTGGTTGCCAACGGGGTGGAGCTGGCGGTGCGCCCGGTTCAGGAGGAAGGGCTCCTCGGGCGCATTCTCAGCACCTTCTTCCTGCCTGTTTTGCTGTTGCTGGGGCTTTTTTTCCTGCTGCGGCGCGCTCAAAATGGCCCTGGCAGCCAGGCCCTCAACTTCGGCAAATCGAGGGCGCGGGTGCAAATGGAGCCGAAAACTCAAATTACTTTCAACGATGTGGCCGGTATCGAGCAGGCCAAGCTGGAGCTGGCGGAGGTGGTGGATTTCCTGAAAAATTCAGAGCGCTTTACGGCTTTGGGAGCCAAGATCCCGCGTGGGGTGTTGCTGGTGGGCCCGCCCGGCACGGGTAAAACCCTGTTGGCCCGCGCTGTGGCCGGTGAGGCGGGTGTGCCCTTCTTCTCCATTTCTGGCTCTGAGTTTGTGGAGATGTTTGTCGGGGTCGGTGCCTCCCGTGTGCGGGATCTGTTCGAGCAGGCCAAGCAAAATGCCCCCTGCATTGTCTTCATCGATGAAATCGATGCCGTGGGTCGGCAGCGGGGAGCTGGCCTGGGGGGTGGCAACGACGAGCGGGAGCAAACCCTGAACCAGTTGCTGACCGAAATGGACGGCTTTGAGGGCAACTCCGGCATCATCGTTATTGCCGCCACCAACCGTCCCGATGTGTTGGATGCGGCGCTGCTGCGGCCCGGTCGCTTTGACCGCCAAGTGACGGTGGATCGCCCTGATTTTCAGGGCCGTCTGGAGATCCTCAAGGTGCATGCCCGCGGCAAAACCCTGGCCGCCGATGTGGATCTAGAGAAATTGGCCCGCCGCACCCCTGGGTTTACCGGTGCGGATTTGGCCAACCTGCTCAACGAAGCGGCCATTTTGGCGGCCCGCCGCAACCTCACCGAGATCTCGATGGACGAGATCAACGACGCCGTGGATCGGGTGTTGGCCGGCCCGGAGAAGAAGGATCGCCTCATGAGCGAGCGGCGCAAGGAGCTGGTGGCCTACCACGAGGCGGGCCACGCCTTGGTGGGATCCCTTTTGCCCAACTACGACCCGATCCAAAAAGTGACGATCATCCCCCGCGGCCAGGCGGGTGGCCTCACCTGGTTCCTGCCCAGCGATGATGACATGGGGCTAACCACCCGTGCCCACCTGAAAAACATGATGACCGTTGCCCTGGGCGGACGGGTGGCCGAAGAGGTGATCTACGGGGAGTCGGAGATCACCACAGGGGCGGCCAGCGACCTGCAACAGGTGGCCCGCATTGCCCGCAACATGGTCACCCGCTTTGGCATGAGCGATCGCCTGGGGAATGTGGCCCTGGGTCGCCAATATGCCAACATCTTCCTGGGCCGGGAGATCGCCGCAGAACGGGACTTCTCTGAGGAGACGGCAGCCCTCATCGACGAGGAGGTGCGGCGGCTGGTGAATGAGGCCTACCAGCGGGCCACCTACCTGATTCGGGAAAACCGTGCCCTCTTGGAGCGCATCGCCCGCCGCTTGGTGGAAGCCGAGACCATCGATGGGGAAGAGCTGCAGGCGATCATCGACAGCTCTGAGGTGGTGATGCTGCCGCCTGAGGAGGAGCCGGAGCCGCTGACCTTCCCGGTAACCCTCAACGCCAACGCCTAGGCCCCTCTCCTGTGCCTAGACCTGGGATCCCTGCCTTTTCCCTTGAGGAGGGCAGGGATCTCGATTTTTGCCTGATGATAGCCATCTCCCCTCTCCCTCTGGGAGAGGGGCTGGGGGTGAGGGCTCTCCCTCTGGGAGAGGGGCCGGGGGATCCTAGCCGACCACAGCCGAACCTGACAAAGTCCGGCTCACCTCTGCTTCCAGGGGCTGAGGCTCGTAGATTTTCAACACGTACTCGGCCACCATGCGGTCGGTGTTGAAAACCGGGTTGAGGGTGCGGATCGCCTCCTTCATGCGGGCAATCCAGCGGCGCGGGATCCCTTGCTCGTCCCGCTCATAGAACATGGGGATCACCTCATACTCCAACAAATCGTAGAGAGAGTTGGCGTCCAAATCGTCTTGGGCAGCGGGATCCAAGCCTTCGATTTCTTGGCCGATGGCCCAGCCATTGCGGCCGTTGTAACCCTCCGGCCACCAGCCGTCCAACACCGACAGATTCAACCCCCCGCTGAAGCCCACCTTTTGCCCTGAGGTGCCAGAGGCTTCCAGAGGGCGTCGCGGGTTGTTCAGCCACACATCTACCCCCTGCACCAAGTTGCGACCGACATAGGCATCGTAATTTTCAATGAAGGCGACCCGGTTGGCCACCTCAGGGCGATTGGACCATTCCACCACCCGTTGGATCAGGCGCTTGCCCCCCTCGTCCCGCGGATGGGCCTTGCCGGCAAAGATAATCTGCACAGGATACTCTTTATTGGTGAAGATGCGGGTCACTCGCTCCAGATCGCGCAGGATCAAATCTCCTCGCTTGTAAGTGCTGAAGCGGCGGGCAAACCCAATCGTCAGGATCTTGGGATCCAACAACTGGTTGACCGCCTGGATGCGCTCATTGCTTTCGCCGCGGTTGCGCCGCGCCCGCAACACCCGGTGGCGGGTAAAAGACACCAACCGCTCCCGCAGGGCTTCCTTGCGCCGCCACAGCTCCTCATCGGGAATTTCTTCCACCTTGGCCCACAGTTCCGGATCCGACACCCGCTCCGGCCAGTCGGGGCCCAAGTACTGATCGTAGAGGTTCCAGAAGAGGGGGGAAACCCAGGTGCGGGCGTGCACCCCATTGGTAATAGAGCTGATGGGCACCTCATCCACCGACCGCTCGGGGTAGAGCACATGCCACATCTCGCGAGAAACCCGTCCGTGCAGCTTGCTTACCCCATTGGCCGCCCGCGCGTAGCGCAAAGCCAGCACCGTCATGTTGAAGGGCTCCCAGGGATCCCCGCTGCGACGAGCTCCCAAAGCCAAAAATTGCTCCCGCGTCAGGCCCAGTTGTGGCCAGAAGGAAGCAAAGAACGCATCCATCTCGTTGGGGCTGAAAGCATCGTGGCCAGCCGGCACCGGTGTGTGGGTGGTAAAGACACATTTTTCCCGCACCTTGGCCTCCGCCGCCTCAAAAGGCGTGCCCCGCGCCACCTCTTCCCGCAGCAGCTCCAAGGTCAAGAAGGCGGCATGCCCCTCATTCATGTGATAGACCATGGGATCCAGGCCCAACTGGCGCAGCAGACGCACCCCCCCGATGCCGAGGATACACTCTTGGGCAATGCGCGTGTCGGTGCTGCCCCCGTAGAGATGGGCGGTAATCCAGCGGTCGATGGGATCGTTCTCCTCCAGGTCGGTGTCCAGCAGCAAGAGAGGCACCCGGCCCACGTCCGCCCGCCAGGCGCGCGCCTTCACCAGCCGCTGCCGCATCGCCACTTCCACCAACAGAGGGCTGCCATCCGGCTGACGCACCAAGGTCAGCGGCAAAGACTCAAACTCGGAGTCTTCATAAAGCTCCCCCTGCCAGCCACTGGTGTCCAGGCGCTGCTGGAAATAGCCCTGACGGTAGAGCAATCCAATGGCCACCAGGGGCACTCCCAAATCGGAGGCCGACTTGAGGTGATCGGCGGCCAACATACCCAAGCCCCCAGAGTAGGTGGGCAAAGACTCGTGTAGGCCATACTCAGCGCAGAAATAGGCGATGGGGCGCTGCCAGTCGTAGGTTTTCATGGTGCGCTTGGCCCAGGTATCCTCAGCCGCCATGTACTGCCGATAGGACTGCACCATCCGGTTCAACGTGTTGAGGTAGTTGACGTCAGTAGCCAAGGCCGCCAGGCGCAAGTAGGAAACCTCCTCCAGCATGCGCACCGGGTTGTGAGAGGTTTTTTCCCACAGGGCAGGATCCATTTCCCGGAAAATGGTGAGATGATCGGGGTTCCAAGTCCACCAGTAGTTGCGGGCGATCTCGCACAAAGGGGTAAGCGCCTGCGGCAGCGCCGGGCAACGTTCAGGAAAAGCGGGGGCTAAGGTGGCAATGGACATAGGGCAGATACCTGAGGTTAAAGTTATGGGCTCGAAAAAGAAGAGGTAGAGGTCGATCCCGGTAAACGTATCTCAATTATTATTGAGCCGATCCTGAGGATCCGCAGAAGAGAATTCAAGATTTCTACAAAATCTTCAGGAGACGCAACTCAGCTTTTGCGGAGCTTTCCTCGATCTTGCCACAGTGGCGTGGAGCCCTCAAAAACAGCGACCACCAGCAGACCAGGTTTCGATTCCGCCACACTCAAGAGAGGGTGCGGCATCAGAGTTAACAAGATCTGCAGAACCCCAACGAACTCTCAGGAAACTTCTCCAGAGCGATCAAAATGTTGCTACCCACAAACTCTTAAAAACTACAGCTACTTTTGCTACCAATCGGTTATTTTGTGGGTTTTTTCCCGAAGTTGAGCCCTAGCGTCCTTCCACCACGGCCAGGCGGGTGTTGCGGTAGTAGTGGCTGAGGATCTGTTGGTAGGAGTAGTTTTGGCTGGCCAGGGCGGCAGCTCCCCACTGGCTCATGCCCACCCCGTGCCCGTAGCCGCGCCCCTGGATCTCGAAGAAAGCCGGTGAGGCTGCTGCAATAGGGGTCAGGCTGGCTGTAGTGGCCGTCTCCCCGCGGGGGCTGATGGCGATCATCGTGCTGCGCAACCCCAGGGCCCGCCGGAATTCGCTGCCGCTGACGTCTTTGCTGCCTTGGGATCCCACCAGGCGCAGGGTGATGGCCCGTCCCCAGGGGGAGCTGCGCAGGATCTCGATGGAACGGATGGCCCCGATCCCGCCGGCCAACTGCTGGAGCTGCTGGGCGGGAATGGTAGCCGTCCAGCTAAACACCGGCGAGTGGTGATCGAAATCGGGCACCCCCTGCAAGTAGGGCCGCGATTCTAACCAGACATTCCCTGCATCATCCGTGTGCCCGCCCCCGGAGGAGTGGAAAACGGCATTGATCAACTGCCCCTGGTGGATAAGCACCTGTCCGGCGGTTTCGCGGGCTGCCGCTTGGGTGCGGTTGGATTCGGCGGCCACCCCTTTGTAGACCTGCCAATCGACGCCATTTCCCAAGTCAAAAGGCTGCTGGGAGCGACGACTGCGGTGGTAGAGGGCGTAGGTGCGGGAGGCCACCGCTTGGGCTTTGAGGGCCTCCATGGGAAAACGATGTCCCATCTCGCTGCCCACCACGCTGGAAACGTAGTCTTCCAAGCCAACTTGGTTGATGGCGATCACCCCACTCTCGCCGGGGATCAGCTCCACCCAGCCGCGGTACCAGTTCTGGTCGATGAACACCAACCCATCGGGGGTAGTGGGCTGTAGGTAAAGGCGTTCTCCCTGTTGGCCGGCCAAACTGACCGCCGAGCCTATCCGGCTGGCCTGCAGCGGCTGCATGGCCGGAACTTCGGCCAGTGGCTGTCCCTGGGCGTTCAACAGGCGGGCCGGGGCAGAGCTGCCAAGCCTGACCTGCGGCTTGTTGACGGCAATCCCCACCCGCAGCAGCACCCGCGCCTGCACCGGGAAGGCCAAACAGAGCCAGGCCCAGACCAGAAGGCCGATCCCCCTAAGCCAAGCCGAGGGCAGCGGAGACACAACCGGAGAGGAAAAGAGGGCTACACTCACACGTCACTCCTCTGGGTAGAGACCACCTATGAGCAGCGGATCCCCTGCCCACCGATGGGCGAGGAAGGGATCCACCAGAAAATCTACAAAGCAAGGCCTGAGAAGGCAGATCTCAAAACTCACCCGAAACTCAAGCCGCTGCCTGTCCTAGGGGATCCCGGCCAGCCGCTCGCGTTAGCGGGCCGGAGGCCTTAGCCGATATGACAGTATCAAAAACCTCTCGCGGATGCACGACTTCAAGCCGACCTTTTTGTCGCCCAAGTTCCCCATTAGGTTGCCAGGGGGATCCCCCGCCGGCGGCAAAACCACTGCTGCAACAAGCGACGACACTCGGCCTCGCAAACCCCGCCGATGACCTCTGGGCAATGAAAGCTGGCGGCAGAAGCAGGCACATTGAGCACGCTGCGCAGCGCTCCGGCCTTGGGATCGTCGGCGCCGTAAATCACCTGGGCCAACCGCGCTTGGCTGATCGCCCCCGCACACATGGGGCAGGGCTCGAGGGTGACATATAGCCGACAGCCCTGCAACTGCCAGTCGCCCAGGCGCTGCCCCGCCTGCCGTAGGGCCAAAATCTCCGCATGGGCGGTGGGATCCCGATCCCGTTCCCGCCGGTTGCCGCTCAGGGCCAACAACTCTTCCCCCGGCCCCACCACCAGAGCTGCCACCGGCACCTCCCCAGCTTCTCCTGCCCGCTCGGCTTCTCGCAGGGCCAACTGCATCCAGGCGCGGTGGCGCTGCCACGGATCCCGCCCCTGGGGCAACAAAGAGGGGAGCTTGCTCGAATTGCCGATCGTCATTGGGCGTTTGAGCACTGCCGTTGCCCGCCAGATTTGCTAAGTTAAGCGCAAAGCCCTTACCAATCCAAAGAAATGAGTGAGGGTGGGTGGAATATTATAGATGTGAAGCTGGACTGAGCTGGCCTCAGTTGGTGGATTTGGCTCAAGCTTTCTCCATCTTCGCATTTGTTTTCTCGGCAATACGGCTTAGCTTTGGGAGGGATCATGGCGCGGATTCTACGGCAAACACTTCTGGCGATGGCTTTGTTCGGCGGCGGCGTTGCCGGTGGAGTCTGGCTGTCGTCTCGAGCGGGGCAAGCATGGCTGCAGCAAACTCCCCTTGCCACTTGGTCGCAGCGGGCCGGCGGGGGGGTGGGATCCCTTCTGCCTGAGTCTGCCTCTCCCGCCGATGCCGTGCGGCCTTCCAATTTCATTGCCGCTGTTGCCCAAAAGGTCGGCCCGGCGGTGGTGCGCATCGATGCCACCCGCACCGTAGCCAGCCCCATCGATCCCGAGCTGTTTAACCAGCCCCTGTTCCGTCGCTTCTTTGGGGGACAAATCCCGCAACTGCCGCAGGAGTTTCAGCAGGAAGGCACCGGATCCGGATTCATCATCGATGCCAACGGCCTCATCCTCACCAACGCCCACGTGGTAGAAGGCAGCGAGCGGGTTAGGGTTCATCTGCTGGATGGACGCACCTTTGAAGGGGAGGTCAAAGGCTCAGATCCGGTGACCGACATCGCCGTGATCCAGATCGAGGGCGAAAATCTGCCCACGGTTACCTTGGGCAACTCCGACCAGGTACGGCCGGGGGATTGGGCCATCGCCATCGGCAACCCGCTGGGCCTGGACAACACCGTAACGGCAGGGATCATCAGCGCCGTCGGGCGTTCCTCCGGGCAGATTGGGGCCACCAACAAGCGGGTGACGTTCCTGCAAACGGATGCGGCCATCAATCCCGGCAACTCGGGCGGCCCGCTGCTGGATGCGGAAGGTCGCGTCATTGGGGTGAATACGGCCATTTTCCAGCGGGCCCAGAGCGTCGGCTTTTCCATCCCCATCAACCGCGCCATGGAAATTGCCGAGCAACTCATCCGCAATGGCCGGGTGGAGCATGCCTTCTTGGGCATTCGCATGATTACCCTCAGCCCCGATTTGGTGGCCCGCCTCAACCGTGACCCGGCCCGCCCCACCCCGCTGACGGTGCAAGAGGGGGTGTTGATCGGGCAGGTAATTCCCGGCTCCCCGGCTGAGCAAATTGGCTTGCAAGAGGGGGATGTTATCACCGAGATCGATGGGCAAGCCATCCGCAATGCCGAGCAGGTGCAGCAGTTGGTGGAAGCGGCGGGGGTGGGCAAGACGCTGACGCTGCGGGTCATCCGCAATGGCCAGGCGCGCACCTTCCAGGTGAAGACGGGGGTGCTGCCGGTGGGCTCTTGAGCAGGTAGGCTGGGATCCTGGCCCCGACCAACCCCCTGGTCAGTCCAGTTTTGGAGCTGTTTTGTGATCCCCGAACCCCACCTTTCCTCTGAAACCCCTCTCTCTGAGGTGAAGCCGAACGTTAAGGGCAAAAAGAAGAAATGGCTCAAAATCGGCGGGATCTCGAAACCTGCCCCTGAGCGCCCCAAACTCTCCCGCAAAGATTACGAGCGAGCCTTGTTCCCGCTCAAGGTGGAGCTGGTGAAGCTGCAGTACTGGGTAAAGCACCAGGGCCTAAAGGTGGTGATCATCTTTGAGGGGCGCGATGCTGCCGGCAAGGGGGGCATGATCACGACCCTGACCCAACCCCTCAATCCCCGCGGCTGCCGGGTGGTTGCCCTGGGGGTGCCCTCAGACCGAGAGCGCACCCAATGGTATTTTCAGCGCTACGTGGCCCATCTCCCCGCTGCCGGCGAGATCGTTATCTTCGATCGCAGTTGGTACAACCGGGCCGGAGTCGAGCGAGTGATGGGCTTTTGCACCGAGGAAGAGTATCAGGAATTCATGCGCTCCTGTCCCGAATTTGAGCGCATGCTGGTGCGCTCCGGCATTATCCTTTTGAAGTACTGGTTTTCCGTGAGCGACGCAGAACAGGAGCGCCGCTTCCAAAAACGGGTGAAGGATCCGCTCAAACGCTGGAAACTCAGCCCCATCGATCTGGAGTCCCGCAACCGCTGGGTCGAGTATTCCAAAGCCAAGGACGCGATGTTAGCCCACACCAACATTCCCGAGGCCCCCTGGTTCACAGTGGAGGCCGACGACAAGCGGCGGGCCCGTCTCAACTGCATTCACCACATTCTCAGCAAGATCCCCTACGAAGACTTAATCCCTGAGGCGATAGAGCTGCCGCCGCGCCCGCCAGGAGAGCTCTATCGGCGGCCGCCCCGCAACGAGCAGTTCTATGTGCCGTCTATTTACTGATCCCCGTGACAGAATAGCCCTAGAGGCGGGGAGCGAGATCGCGTATGGCTTGGGCAGTTGGCGAAGAATTGCAGGGGGGGCGCTACCGCATCGAGGCCATTTTGGGGGAAGGGGGCTTTGGCATCACCTACCGCGCCTGGGATAGCGTCCGTGCTGACTATGTGGTTATCAAGGTCTTAAACGACAGCATCCGCGAGGATCCCGATTATCCCCGCTTCCAGCAAAACTTCATGAACGAGGCGCTGCAACTGGCCCGTTGCCGCCACCCCCATGTGGTGAAGGTGGAAGAGGTGATCTGGGAGCAGGATTGCTGGTGCATTGTGATGGAGTACATCCGTGGCCAGACTCTGCACCAGCTTTTGCGGCAAAAGGGGCCGCTGCCCCTGCCGGAAGCCCTGCGCCTGACGCGGGAGGTGGGATCCGCCCTCATGGCCCTGCACGAACAGGGGATTCTGCATCGAGACGTGAAGCCGGCCAACATCCTGGTGCGGGAGGGATCTGGGCAAGCGGTGTTGATCGACTTTGGGCTGGCGCGGGCCTACGCCCAAGGTCTGATCCAGCGCCACACCTCCTACGGCACCGATGGCTACGCCCCTCTGGAACAATACGACAGCCTACGCCGCCGCGGCGCCTTCACCGATGTCTACGCCTTGGCAGCGACCCTCTACACCCTGCTGACAGGAATGGTGCCCCTGTGTGCGCCGGTGCGGGCCACAGGCCGCCAGTTGGATACCCCCCGCAGCCTCAACCCCAGCATTCCCGAGATTGTAGAGGCCGCCATCCTCAAAGGGATGGCTCTCCACCCCGAAGAGCGCCCGCAAACCATGTCCGAGTGGCTGGCCCTGTTGCCGGCAGCGGTCTCTCCAGAAGAGAAGAAGCAGCCGGTTGCCTTTGAGCCGGCCCTTCGCACCCAGGATCTGCAGGAACTAGAGCAGCTTCTAGCCCGGCAACCTCAAGATGAGCTGGAACAGCTCCTGGCCCAGCACTCAGCAGAAGAGCTGGAGCAAATAGTGGCGCCCCCCACCCCTGCCACGATAAAGAAAAAAGAGGGGGCATCCGGATCCCTGGTTCCTTTTGAGATCTGTCCAGAAAGGCAAGGGAGCTGGGAGGGATCCCTGCCCGCTACTCTCCCCTGGCCAGACTGGGTGGGAGAAGCGGCTCCCGCCCTACAAGGGCTGTGGGATCGGCTGCGGGCCGGGCGGTGGGGGGAAGCGGATCGCTGGACGACGGCCCTGATGTTAAAGCTGGGCGGGCGATCCCAGGTGGGCTTTTTCGATCCCAAGGATGTTCAGGCTTTCCCCTGCCCGCTGTTGCGGCTGATCGACCAACTGTGGATGCAGGCCAGCCATGGGCGCTTCGGCTTCACCGTCCAGAAGCAGCTCTGGCAGGAGTGCGATCCCGAGGCGGGAGGCGGGATCAGATCGGGCTCCTTCTTGGCGTTGCCCCGCGAAGCGTGCATGGGAGAAAGAGTCGGCTGGCGGGTGCAGGGCCGCTGGTTGGGGTATGGGGAGCTCAAGACCAACCTGGAAGCACCAAAAGGTCACCTGCCGGTGGGCTTTCTCTGGGGCTACTCAGGTGGCCTGCACTCAGCCCTGTTGGTACTGGATCGAGCGGTGCTGAAAAAGCTAAAAGCCTGTCTATAAAAAAACTCCCCTCTCCCAAAAAGAAGAAGAAAGGCTAGGGGGGTCGCGTCAGCGGCGCAAAGCGCCTGGGGAGCGTCTTAATCGGGTTTGAAACGCAACGACTCCCGAAAACAGGACGACAGTCAATGCCCTCGGCCTGCAATCGTCTTAGATACGGGAGTGCCGCAATTGGAGCAATTTTGGGTGGTGCCGTTTGCATTCACCGCTATTTTTTTGTGGGCGACAATAGACAGAAATTGCCCCTATCTAGGATAGATTTTGCCATCCCAGTCCTAGCCAAACCTTTCATATTCAAACTTTCAAAGCCAATTATGTCGGATTTTTCGAGTAACTGAATTGCGGTTTTGTAGTGAAAAGCTTGCCTTTGCCCAGCCCTTAAACCTAGGCTTCCCCAATCGCCTTGCCAAACTGTCTTTGTCGATATACCCTGCTGGCTCTACAGTGGGGGTCTTCCCACCGCGAAAGCTCGATCAACCCCCAATCATGCGAACCCCGCAAATTAACCCTCGATGGGATCCACTTGGATTTGATAGGTCTCGATCACCGGGTTGGCCAGCAGTTGGTCGCACAGCTCGCCCACCTGGCGTCGGGCAGTTTCGGCGTCGGGAGCCTCTAGCTGCAGTTGGATGTGCTTGCCGATACGCACCTGCCGCACCTGGGTGTGCCCCAACTGATGTAGGCTGGACTGGACGGCGGCCCCGGCAGGATCGAGCACAGAGGGGCGCAGGTGAATCTGGATCTGGGCCTGGAACTGCATAAAATGGGAGCTGGATCTGTTACCAGTGTATCAGTCGGATCGTCACGGCTTTGGGTGCAGACATGGATGCGACGCGCGTGGTGGCCATTGCCCACAACGTTTTCCGAGAAACGATTCGGGATCGGATTCTCTACCTGGTGATGGTATTTGCGGTGGCCATGCTGGGAGCCATTGTTTTGATCCCGCAGGTGGCTAACCAAGCCCACAACAAGATTATTGCCGACTTGGGGTTGGCGGCCATTCACTTCTTTGGGCTGATCGTGGCCATTTTCGTTGGCACAGGGCTGGTGAATAAAGAGATCGAAAAGCGCACTGTCTATGTGCTGATTGCCAAACCCATGAGCCGGGCAGAGTTCATTGTCGGCAAGCATCTGGGCCTGTCGGCTCTGCTGTCGGTGCTGGTGCTGCTGATGACGGCCGTTTTTCTGCTGAGTTTGCTGGTGGTGCAGGCTCCGATTCCCCTTTTGGCCGTTTCCTGGGCGGCGGCCTTTACTTTCTTGGAGCTGGCGCTGATTGTCGCCGCCGCCCTGCTATTCGGGGTTTTTACCTCTTCAATTTTGGCTACGCTCTACACCATTGCCCTGTTCCTGATGGGCCATGCCAGCCGTGCTCTGTTGCAATTGAGCAAGTTGGTGGAAGATGGCGGGTTGGGCAAAGTGTTCGAGATGATCTACTGGGTGTTGCCGGATCTGGAGCGCCTCAACCTGAGAGACGCTGCCGTTTACGGCCAAGTTCCCCCTCCGGCAGAACTTCTCGTAGATGCACTTTACGGCTTGGTTTACACCCTTTTGCTGCTAATTCTGGCGGTGTTGGTGTTTGCCCGGCGTGAGTTTTAACGTTTTCGCTCCTCACCCTTTTCCCATGCGCTTTTCCCACTTCTACACGCCCGAACAGGTGCCTCTATCCGGGATCCCAGAGTGCGCGGTGGCCATCGATGTGCTGCGGGCCACCACCACCATTGCCACAGCGCTGGCAGCAGGGGCAGAGGCGGTACAGGTGTTTGCTCACTTGCAACAGCTCCAGGAGGCAAGCCAAAACTGGCCGGCTTGCAAGCGGCTTTTGGCGGGGGAACGGGGGGGCAAAGCAGTGGCAGGGTTCGATCTGGGCAATTCCCCCCTCGACTACACCCCCGACCGCGTGCAAGACAAGCGCATCTTCCTGAGCACCACCAACGGCACGCGCAGCCTGCAGCGCCTAGAAGGGATCCCGGTGGTGATCACGGCGGCCCTGGTGAACTTGGGAGCGGTGGTGGAATTTCTCAGACAAGGAGCTTTTGCCGAAGTGTGGCTGGTGGGATCCGGCTGGGAAGGGGCCTTTTCGTTGGAAGACACCGCCTGTGCCGGGGCGATTTTGCATCGCTTGGGCTGCTCGTTGGAGCAGTTGGGCAACGACGAAGCGGTGGCCGCCCTAGCTCTCTACCAAACTTGGCAGGAGGATCTCCTGGGTCTGTTGCGGCGCTCTAGCCACGGGCAGCGGCTGTTGGGGCTTGGGCCGGAAAACGACAGGGATCTGGCCTATTGTGCTGAGCTGGATCGGCTCTCGGTGGTGCCCCGACAGGTTCAACCAGGGGTTTTGGCCAACAACAGGTAGTCCCTACAGCTCTTGGCCGGATCTCGACAGGCTGGATGTGGGCTCGTCTCCGACTAGCCCGCTTTTGCTGTATCGGGAGCAATGCTCAACGCTTTCTGGTGTAGCCACGCCTGCCATTCCCCCGGGATCAGCTTGTTGTGAAATGCATCGCCGGAAACAAACATATCCCGCTGATTCTGGGCCAAGACAAAAATGGAGCGGCGGTCGAAATGGGAGGTGAGCTTGTAGAGGGTGTAGGGGCCTTCGGAGTAGAGGGTCAGGGTTTCTTGATCCAGACCATGGCGGCTGCTTTGGCCGTAGGCTCGCAGAACAATGTTGATCAATCGCTCATAGTGCATAGACCGAAGATGATGAAGCTACCCAGACAGACACAAAGAAAGATAGAAGCCGCTGCCAAGGCCGAAGCAGCTCCGGTGAGCCCAGCATAACAAATCCCACTGGGTTGCTGGGCAATACCCGTGCGGATGAACAAGATGCAGGGGCAAATGCGGCGGAAAAATGCGATAGAACTTAAGGCAAGCCATCATGTAACTTCTCCTGCACAGGCAGCTCCCCATGGCCAATATGGCGCCCCGCTCCTTCCCACCCGTCGATCCCGTCCGCGTCGCCATTGTCGGGGCTTCCGGGTATGGAGGAGTGCAATTGGTGCGGCTGCTGAGCGAGCATCCCGGCGTGCAGCTTACCTACTTGGCCGGCCAGGACAGTGCCGGCAAGCGCTATGGGGATCTCTATCCCCAGTTGGCCCAGGTGGTGGATCTGACCGTGCAGCCGGTAGAGGTGGATCGCATTGCCGCCAGCAGCCAGGTGGTGTTTTTGTCTTTGCCCAATGGGCTGGCGGCGGACCTGGCCCCGCCTTTGCTGGCCAAAGGCTGCAAAGTTCTAGATCTCTCGGCAGACTACCGCTTCCGCAACCTGGCCACCTACCAATCGTGGTACCGCCTGGGGCAGACGGATCCCAACTGGCCCAGCCCTGCCTATCGCCAAGCCAATGAGCAGGCGGTCTATGGGCTGCCAGAGCTGTATCGCGAGGCGATTGCCCAAGCCCAACTGGTGGGCTGTCCCGGCTGCTATCCCACCGCCTCGTTGCTGGCAGTGGCCCCGCTGCTGCGGCAGGGGTTGGTGGAGCTGGACAGCCTCATTTTCGACGCCAAGTCCGGCGTTTCGGGGGCAGGTCGCACCCCCAAGGTGGGATCCCTGTTTGCCGAGGTGGACGGCTCGCTGGCGGCCTATGGCGTGGCCCAACACCGGCATACGCCCGAGATCGAGCAGGGCTGTGCCGACCTGACCCACACGCCCATCACTGTGCAATTTACGCCCCACCTGGTGCCCATGGTGCGGGGCATCCACGTTACGTTGTACGCCAACCTGCGGGATCCCGGCTTTGTGGGGGAAGACTTGCTCACTATCTACAATGCTTTTTATCGCCAATCCCCCTGGGTGAGGGTGCTGCCGCGGGGGGTTTACCCGCAAACCAAATGGGTCTCCGGCACCAACACCTGCCTGATTGGGCTGGAGGTGGACACCCGCACCAACCGGGTTATCGTCCTGTCGGTCATCGACAACCTGATGAAGGGGCAAGCCGGGCAGGCAGTGCAGTGTCTCAACTTGATGATGGGATGGCCGGAAACGTTGGGTTTACCGCGGCTGGCCTTCTACCCCTAGCTATAATGCCGGTAATCCCCTTGAGGCCACCTCTGTCCATGTCTGAGCCCCTGGATCCTTCTTCCGCTTCCGAGCCCCACAATGCCTCGCCCAGCACTGCTGCGGATCCCGTCAATGGCGCTGCTGAGGGCCTGAACTGGGAGGAGCTGTGGCGGCAACTGGAGGCGGGCTGGCAGGATCTGCCCCGGCGCTCCGAAGAAACGGTGCAACAAACCCTGGCCCGCCTGCAACTGGAGTGGGGCGGGCTGTGCCGAGAGGCGCGGGATCGGCTGCAGGCAGCTCTGGACAGGGCAAGAAGTGCAACTTCTCCAGAGCCCATCCGGCAAGAGCTGCAAGCCCTCCTGCCCTTGCTTAACCCCTGCCAATGGGAGGTGGTCATTGGCTCTTTGGGGCGGGCTGCCGATCGAGCCTGGGTGGCCAGCCTGTTGTATCACGGCCTGCAGGAGCCGGCGGAAACCGATTCCTGGGTGCTGAGCTCTGAGCAACGCTCTGCTCTGGAGGCGATGAGTGCCCGTGCCTATGGCAACAGCCGCCTGCCTCTTGTGATGGACAAAACTGGCCAGATCCAGGTGACAGCCTCAGCCGCCTTGTTAGTCACCTTGATTGCCATCGAGATTGGCAGTGTGGGTTCGGCAGGTGCTTTGTCCTTGTTGGGCACACCGGAGCTGCGCAGGCTCTTGAATGCCGAGGGCAAGCTGCGGCGAACCGGTTTGAAACAGGGACGCACCGCTCTCACGCAAGAAGAATGGCAAACCCTGCGCCGTTGGCTGGATCCCAAGGGATCCCCCCCCGACTGGTACCTCAATCTCACCCAAGTGGGGATCCAGACCACCCAGGTGGGGGACTATGCGGCCCGGCGGCTGCGGGAGTTTTTCCAGAGCGAGTGGATTAAGCTCGTGATCCCCCCCCTGTATCACCTGGTCATCGATGCAGTGCGGCTGCTGACGGGAGAAGTGTTTCTCAGTGTGGGCACCACCCTGGAATCGGCCTTGGAATCAGCAGAGGCAGGGCGGCGGCTGGAGTTGGTGCTGCAAGCCTTGCCCCAGGCGCGGAATATTCCCGACCCCGACCGGATCCAGGCCGCCATCCCTGCCGTGGTGGAGGCTGCCGAGAAAGCCCTTCGACCCCTGCTGGCACGACAGTTGATGACGGTGGCCAACATCTTCGATCCGCCCATCCGCAACGAGAGCTTAAATGAGTTGGGGCGGCAGCTCAACCTCTGGAACCCCTTCCAGTTTTTGCTCACCTGGGGCACAGCCGGCTGGCTGGCGGCCCTTTTGGATCGGATTGAGGAACTGCAGCAGACCTACCCGGAAATGCCTCTGTGGGAGAGCTATCGCCAGGGCGTTGAGACGGCAGCACAAGCTCCACGAGTGATGGATCAGGCAGAGGCCCTGCGCCTTACCGCCAAGAGCTTGGATCCCAAGATAGAAGAATCAGAAGACTGACCTCTCCTGAAATCTTGATCAGCGGTGGCCTCAAGCCTGGCGTTGGAGCTGTTGCAGGAGCCAGTTGGCGGCAGCGGTGTTGGTCTCGTTGGCCAACCGTTCTAGGGCTTGCTCGAGAAGCGCCATCGGCAGGCCCGCCAGCACCTCTGACTGGGCAATGGCCCGATAGCGCCTGTCCTCGGCCAGCCCAAAGGCAAAAACGCGCCGCCCTTTGACATCGATGACCCAGTACTCAGGAATGCCCAGGCTGGCGTAGAGCTGCTTCTGCTCGTCCAGGTCAAGGCTGAGGGTAGTGTCGGCAATTTCGCCCACCAGGTCAGGGGGTCTTTGGAAACGCAAATCAATCCGCCGCGGCTCGCCAGCTTGGTACCTGGGGATGTTCTCCCCTTTGTAGAGCACCAGGTCGGGGGCACAGGCGTGGGTTTCTGGGTACTCAATCAGACAGCGACCGTAGGACTGCAGGGGCACATCCGGGTGGAGAAAGGCCCAAAACCCAAAAATGATGGTGATGAAATCGCTGACGGAGGCGTGCTCTGGCCCTTCTTTGCCCATGTTGACCCACAACCAGCCCTGGTAAAAAGAAATCTTCTGCCAGTCCAGGGTGGGATGGTTGCCAATGGTCAGGTAGTCCTGCCAAGTGGCGTCGTGCCGCTCGAGGATGGGAGGGGTGGCTGGCTTTGAGGCAAGAACCATTGCTCTCCCCTCACAGGGTAGGGGAACTTCCCCTCAAGCCTATCACCCGTCCTGGCGAAGTCGCTGCTTCCGCTCCTGAGAAGCAGGCTAGGGTTGGCCAGAAGCCTCAGAAGGTAAAGACATCTGCCGGGATCCCTACCTTGGCAGCGGGTCTTTGCGCCAAGCCTGGGGCTGCTGGAACTTGTACAGATCCCGGATCAGCCGCACCCAGCCATCGGCCATGGACTCCACCAAAAGTTTGCCTTTTTCCGGCGTGGCGGCGGTGGCATCCCCCAGGACGCCGCTCTGGCTGAGGTCGCGAGTTGTCCAGGCAAAAGAGATCCGCCCTTCCAGGCTAATCAGGCTGTCTTCCGGCAGATCCTGAGGGTACTCGCAGACCAAGCGGTCAGTTCGTACTGTCTCGGGCAACAGGTACATCAGCATGCTGGTCTCGCCGTCGCCGGCATGGATGCCCAGTTCCCGTTCTTTCGGGGTCATCAGCTCCTGGCCTTGGTGGGGAACGCGCCAGACGGAGATGGGGAAAAGGAGGAAGTCTTCGTGCTTCTGGTGCAGGTCGCGGGCCACAATCTGCAGCACTTCGGGCTGGCCGCCGTGGGAGTTGAGGAACACCAGCTTGCGAAACCCGGCCCGGTAAATGCTTTCGGCCACTTCGGTCAGCACCGCCATCAGGGTTTGCGCCGAGAGGGTGATGGTGCCCGGAAAATGCCAGTGCTCGTTGGCTTTGCCGTAGCACTGGGTGGGCAGGACATAGGCCGGGATCCCCGGCTCTAGTTTTTCCATGGCCCGCCCGATGATTGCGGTGCCGATGCAGGCATCCACCACCAGGGGCAGGTGGGGCCCGTGTTGCTCGATCGAGGCTACGGGCTGGATGATCACCACATTCTCTTTGTCGGGCATGGCCTGGATCTCCGTCCAGGTCAGGTAGGGGAAAAAGCGGTGGGGTGGGATAAAGGTGTGCATCATGGCGGGATCCGGTTGCAAGGAATTTCGAGGAGCCTTGCCTGCAAGACTAGCACCTTGGGCAATCTCTGCTTCCGACGGGATCCCCTCGCAGAACCTGAGAAGGCGTCTCTTAAGATCAGGTGTAGTTTGTCTCGATCGTTCCTAAGCGGAAGCCAGCCGTTCCATGACCCTGTGGCCCTGTCTGCCTGCTCAATGTGGCTCTGGTGAGGAGCCCCCCCTTAGAGGACGTCCTCTGCCTGCTGGGACGGAAGTAGGGAGTGCCCCCACCTCACCCCGCCGCCTTCTAGCTTTGCCGGGGCCGCAAGCCACCCTCTACGTGGAGCTGATTCAGGTTTCTCTCCACAATCTTGAGGCGGGATCCCCGGCGCTGCTGTGGGTGCGGCCCCTGTTGCTCGAGCAGGGATCCCAAGTTTTAAACCTGCAATCCACTTCGGATTTGCTCTGGCCGGCTGACGGTTTTGTCCCGGCCTACGCCGAGGAGGTACTGCCCCTGCTAGAGCAGGCCAGGGATCCCTTGCCCCATGAGGCCCGCCAGCGGCTGCAGGCGTTTTTGCAACAGCTCTACCAGGGCTAAGCTTGCCAGGACTCTGTCCCGCCATCGCCAACGGCTAAGCTCTGCAGAGCCGATTCCAGCCGCGCCAGCGCCTCGTCAATCTCCTTTGGCGTGACGATCAAGGGGGGCACAAAGCGCACCACCTGAGATCCCGCCGGCACCAGCAGTAGCCCCTGCTCCAGGGCCGCCCTGACCACCTCAGCCGCCGGGATGCGCACCACCAAACCCTGGATCAGGCCCCAGCCGCGCACCTCTTGAACAAGCTGCGGAAACTGCCTTGCCAGGCGAGACAGCCCCTGGCGCAGATAGGCTCCTGCCTGCTGGGCATTCCAAACCAGGCTTTCGGCCATCAGGGTGTGGCAAACCGCCAGGCCCACTGCACAGGCCAAGGGATTGCCGCCAAAGGTGCTGGCGTGATCCCCTGGCTGAAACACGGCGCAAAACTCTTTGGCCAAGAGGGCGCCAATCGGGATCCCACCGGCGAGACCCTTGGCCAAGGTGAACACATCCGGCTCCACTCCCAAGTTGCAGTAGCCCCAGAGCCTGCCGCTGCGCCCCATGCCCACCTGCACCTCATCCAACATCAGCAGGATGCCCCGCTCGCTGCAGACCCGGCGCAGCCACTGGAAGTAGGCGGGATCTCCTGGGACAACCCCCCCCTCCCCCTGCAGCGGCTCCAGCAGCACGGCACACACCCGCTCGCCCCAGCGCTCCAACACCACCGCCGTACCCTCGAGATCGTTGTAGGGAACGTAATCGAAGCCGGGCACCAGAGGGGCAAAGTCTTTTTGGTATTTCGGCTGGCCGGTGGCGGTAATGGTGGCCAGGGTGCGTCCATGAAAGCTGGCCTGGGCGGTGAGGATCACCGGATCCTGGATCCCGCGCACCGTATGGGCGTACTTGCGGGCCAGCTTGATGGCGCCTTCATTGGCCTCTGCCCCCGAGTTGCAAAAAAACACCTTATCGGCACAGGAGTGCTGGGTCAGCCATTGGGCCAGTTGCGCCTGCGGCTGGTTGTAGTAGAGGTTGGAAACATGGTGCAACTGTTGCGCCTGCTGCGTCAGCGCCTGGATCCAAGCGGGGTGGGCATGGCCCAACGTGCAGGTGGCAATGCCGGCCACAAAATCCAGGTACTCCCGCCCCTCTTCATCCCAAACCCGGCAGCCTTCCCCCCGCACCAAGGTCAGAGGATAGCGAGCGTAGGTGGACATCACATGCTGCTCGAACAGCTCGGCAGTGGTCGCGGATTGCGAGGGGGTATCGACGAGAGAAGAGCTCAGCGGTGACATGGCCGGCGGCAAGACAGAGAGAGAATGGACAGTGATTCGAGTGTATCACTCTGCTCTGAGGATGCTATTCTGACGAAGCTCTAAGGAGACGGGATCCACACCCATGGGGCGGCGGGGGGTAACAGTCTGGTTTACGGGGCTCAGCGGCGCGGGCAAAACCACCCTGAGCTGCGGTGTGGCCCAGCAGTTGCAGGCTCTGGGGCTGGCGGTGGAAGTGCTCGATGCAGACCTGGTGCGGCAACACCTGACCAAAGGGCTCGGCTTCAGCAAAGAAGATCGGGATGAGAACGTTCGCCGCATCGGCTTTGTGGCAGAGATGCTGACCCGCCACGGGGTGATCGTGCTGGTGTCGGCCATTTCCCCTTATCGGGCCACCCGGCAGGAGGTGCGGCGGCAGATCGGCAACTTCATCGAAGTCTTTGTGGATGCCCCCCTAGAGGTATGCGAACGTCGGGATGTCAAGGGCCTCTATCGCAAAGCGCGGGCAGGTCTCATCCAGCATTTTACCGGCATCGACGATCCCTACGAGCCGCCGGAATGTCCAGAGGTGGTGTGCAAAACCGCCGAGCAAAGCATCTCTGAATGTATCGAATTGGTGATGCAAAGCCTGAGAATTCACGGCTATCTCCAACAATTCTCCTAGCTTAATAGAGCGCTGGGCCTGGCGGGTTTGGGATCCCTTGTGGGAAGATATGAACAAGCATTTCGTTTCTGAGAATCAAGGTAGCTATGGCAGTGACTCGTGCCGGACGAACCTCTGTGATGCGGGGCAGCAGCGAAGGAAACCCTGCCAAGTTCATGGAAATGGCCAGCTCTTTGCTCAACACCCGCACCCGCCAAGGCAGTGGCAAAAAGGTTGAAGATCGCTCCTCCTACGGCAAGGCGGGCAATCCGCAAGAGTTTCTGCAGATGGCCAGTGAGTTGCGCCGATCCCTGGAGCAACAGGGTCGGTAGCTGCCCTTGTCCTCTTCTCTGGACTGTGGGATCCCCGTCCGGCTCAGCCAGCCGGGCGTTTTTCTTGATTAAGCTCTCCAGCCAGATGAACCCCCAAGCCTTGCCCCTGCGGTTTGTCACCCACAGGCGGGAGAGAGAATGTCAGGATGGGAAAAGTGCTCCTCTGAGCGCTATTGCCAGTGGACGTGGTGAAGCAAAAGGGCATGAAAAACACGGGCTTTTGGCTGGCCGGGATCCTGGGCGTGATCCTGGATCAGGCGACCAAGCGCTGGGCGGTGGAGCGGCTGCTGCCGGGGCCGGAAATCGAGCTGTGGCCGGGGGTGTTTCACCTCACCTATGTGGAAAATACCGGCGCCGCCTGGAGCCTGTTTGCCGATTCGGCAGAGTTCCTCAAGTGGGTCTCGTTGGGGGTAGCGGTGGCGCTGGCGCTGCTGGCGATTCGCGGCGGCAGCCTGGGCCGTTGGGAACAGGCGGGCTACGGTCTGGTCTGGGCAGGAGCGGTAGGGAACGGCATCGACCGCTTTCTCAACGGCTACGTGGTGGATTTTTTTAATCTGGTTTGGATCCGCTTTCCGGTGTTTAACGTGGCGGATGTGGCCATCAACCTTGGGGTGGCCTGCTTGCTGATCGGCTTGCTACAGGACAAATCAAAGGAAACGGAACCGGCTTCCACTTCGCCTCATCCAGAAAAAAAGTCTGGCCACGGCGGCAGCAGTTAAGTTAACAAACTACCCCACCGCTGCCGCGACTTGGGCTCCATTTTGGGTGGCCCCGAAGGATCCCCCCATTCGTCCAGGCAGATATGGGCCAGCAAGAGGGGTGAGCACCGAAAGGGCTACAGGGCACTGTTGCTCCCTCATAACTACGCCAGGCAGCTATTTCACCCCCGCCCAGCCAGGATCCTCCAGCGCCTGCCAGGTTCGAGCTGCCTCTCCTTCAACCGCTTCGGGATGGGAGGGTGCAGGCGGAGCGCTCCACCACAACCCCAAAGCCGGCCCCAAGCCCAGCAACAGGCCTAGCCCCGCTGGCGCGAAAATGCCGGATCCCAGGCTCATCAGCAGGGCAAAAGCAAAATTGGCTACATAAAGCACCAGCGGCCCCAACAACTGGCGGCGGTTCAACACAGGCTGATCTTTCCCCCAGAGGAGGTTGGCTACGGTCATAAAGGCGGCCCCGGTCAGCATCCAACCGCCGAAGTTTTGCAACGGCATGCCGAAAAAAGGCCCCGGCTGAAACCACGTCCAAAAGGGGATCAAGCCGCGGGTCATGGCCGGATCCAGCACGAAGTCCCAAGCGGTGAGCAGCAGCGCCCCCAACAGGATGGCCTCGCAGTGGATCAGCCAGTGGCGACCCGCTTGCAGCGCCACCCGCGCCAACAGGTAAGAGGACAGCCCCACGTAAAACCAAGACAAAGGGATCGTGAAGGGAACCAGCCCGGCAATCTTGTAGCCCAGCCCACTGAGGTAGCCGTAGTCGCCAAAGGGGATCCCTGTACTGGTGCCCAACAGCTCGCTGGCCAGGGAGATGCCCACCGCCGGGATCAAAAACATCAACAGGCGCCGCACTCCCAACAGTCGGGATCCCATCAAAGCCGCCGCCAGCGCCCCGAACACCATGTAGGCAACGCCGCCATTGCCCATGCTCCAGGAGAAGGCTTGAATGCCAACGGGGGGCAAACTGGCCACCCACTCAGGATGGGGTACAACCCAAAGCAACCCTGCCAACCCGAAGAGCAAAGACAGAATGTGCAAACCCAGCGCCAAAGCTTCCAGCCGCCGCCAAATTGAGCCGGACAGAGGCAGAACACTTCGCCAAACAGAAAGCTGCAAAGACGGACTGACGAGAACACCAGAGGACGAGAACCAACGCATGAGAAACTCCAGGAGAGTGGTTAAGCAAAGCCGCTCTGCCTCTCTACCGCTCCTACAACGGCTGAGGAGAAAAGCGGGTGGCCTGGGAAGAAAGCCCAACTCCAAGAACGAACCCGCTTGCTTGCGGGCCGGCCTACTTGGGATGGCTCCCTGGACAGAGGTGTCACTGCTGCTAACGGTGACACTGCTGATATTTTGCTGTCTATTGTATCAATTCGTAAACATCCCCTCTGTCTTTGCCCAGGGCCTGCCCCTACCTCGGTGGCAGGGATCCCTGGTGGGGGTGTACGCCCAGTTGGCCCGGGCTGTGGAGCGCCGGGACTGGTCTCAGGCCCTGCGCCTGGTGGATCTCTTGTATCGGCAGTCGCAGGATCCGGCTCAGCGTCAGGAGCTGGAAAACTATCGGCTGGCGCTGGAGAGCCATCGCTCTGCCGATGGGGATGCGCCGCTGCCCCAGTGGCCGTTCTTGCACAAGCCCTTTGTCGGCGAATTTCCCGTCACCAACCTTTTCGACCACGATATGCCCCTGGGGGAGGAAGATGGCAACGGACGGTTTGTCAGTGGGCAAGGCCAAGTTTGGCTCCCTGGCCCGCTGCACCCCTGCGGCAAAAGCGATGGCCACGCCGGCTACGACTGGGCCATGCCGGTGGGTACGCCGATCTTGGCCGCCGCTTCAGGACGGGTCACCTTGGCGCGTCAAGAGCCGCAGTTTTTGTGTCCTGGCTTGGGCCGCCCGGTCAGGGGGTTGCGGGTGCGCATTCTGCACGAGCCAGGCGGCTTGGAAACCCTCTACGCCCACCTCAGCCAAATCCGGGTGCAGGAGGGACAGAGAGTGGCGGCAGGGGACGTAATCGGCCTGTCGGGCGACAGCGGCTGCGCCAGCGGGCCCCATCTCCATTTTGAGGTGCGCCGCCTTGATCAAACCAACTCCGGCCAGCCCGCTCCTGTCGATCCCTACGGGTGGTTTGGGTCTGGCCTGGATCCCTGGAGCCTGCATCCCCTGGGAGCAGAGAGCCTGTGGCTTTGGCAGGTGGGCCAAGCGCCCAGCCTAGGCGCCTGCTGGCAGGCTCAACAATTCTCCAGTCATCCTCAATAGGCTGGAGACGTTTCCCTCACCCCCGACCCCTCTCCCAGTGGGATCTCCCCTCACCCCCGACCCCTCTCCCAGTGGGAGAGGGGAGTTGCAGGGGACTGCTTCGCAGCAATTGGGAACGAATCCCAGCGGCCTATGCCTTGTCGCCAATCGAAAAACTTGGGATGCTACAGATCGCGGCGGACAAAGCCATCTCCTTCCCACTGGTAGAGGGTGGCGCGCGAGTCGCGGTTGGATCCCGGCACGCTGGAGATGACCAGGATCCCTTGGGGGCTGACCCGCAGGCTAGCATTGCTTAAGTCTGTTACGCTTAGCAACGGCACAAACCCCTCTAGCCGGTGTTCCAAGACCAAGACAGACCGCAGCAGGCTGATGCCCCCTCGCTCGGTGAGCAGCACCAACTTGGGCTGGGTGCTGGGGGTGATGTCGGTGCGCAGGTGAGCTTCCACCAACCGCCCTGGGATCGGCTCAGCCGTGTGGAGCAGGCGAAAATCGTATCCTCCCTGATGTCCAAAGCTGAGAACCCGCACCACCGGCTCCACTGTCGGCTGCCGCTGGATTTCAAACACGGCCACTACATCCTGACGATCGGAAGCGGTGAGGCTGGCCGCAAACAGGCGCAGGTTTTCGCCACGATTGCCACGGATGAAGTCCCACCAGATGGATTGACGAAATAGGGCAACAACTCCTTCGCGCGCGCTGCCCCCCTCAGAAACAGCCGGCAAAAGCGGAAGCATAGGCTGGGAATGGGCAGAACCAACGGCAGTTGGTAGGGTGACAACCAAGGCCACTCCCCAGGCTATGCGACCATAGGAATACAACAGCTTCCGCATATTTCCTCACCCCTCGACCCTAAAATTCTAGGAGACTCCAAGGCTTCTCCAGTTAACAAAATAGCCGGGATAAGGGATCCCTCTGATGTTCAATTCAACGTCGCGCCCACCTTGATGGTCAGGGGCGACTGACGCAAGAGATTGATCTATACTGGCTGCCGTAGATAACGCTAGAAAAAGCTGTACAAAAAAGTCGTAGTCATTATCAAATGGAACGGCTCGCTGGATCGATCCCTAACTCTCGCTCTGAGGGAGGGAAGCTAGGCAAGGCAAAGGTTCACCGGCAATTGCAATGGCCAGAGTTTGCCACTCATGTCTGGTTGCCACTTGGAATAGCCCCCTTTTCTGCCGCCAAAAACAATTGGGCCCGCCAAAAGCAGGCGATAGATTTGCTATCAAAGTCCAGGCCAAAACGGGCCATTTCCGTTAGTTCAGCAGGCGAAAACTCCACGACGGCGATGTCTTCATCCTCGTCCTTGGCCGGTGGAGCATCCAGCACTTCCAGATCCCGCGCCAGGTAGGCGTACATGATCTCGCTGGAATAGCCGGGGCACAGATAAAATTGGCCGAGGGGATCCCAGCGGTGGGCGCGCAGGCCGGTTTCTTCTTCCAGCTCGCGGCGAATGGTTTCATCCGGATGTTCTCCCGGCTCGACGGTGCCGGCAGGAAATTCGTAAAGGTAGGCGGCGACGGCAAAGCGATACTGGCGAATGCAGACGAACTTGCCTTCGGCAGTCACCGGCACGGCCACAACGCCGCCGGGGTGGATGAGGTACTCCCGCTCCCCTTCTGTGCCGTTGGGAAAGCGCAAGCGCTGGCTGACAAAAGTGTACTTGTGGCCGTGGAAGCGCAGGCGCTCGCGAAGGATCTGCGATGGGGTATGCATGGCCAAGGTTCCCGAGAGAAAAGCCCCCCTCAGCTTAATGGTTGCCCGCCTTAGGGTAAAGTCGAGAGGCAAACCGCAGGAAGTGCAGGCCATGATCTTCCCTTCCCTGAAGGAGTTTCTCGCCCTCAGCCAACAGGGCAATTTCATCCCGGTGTACCAGGAATGGGTGGCGGACTTGGAAACGCCTGTCTCTGCCTGGTACCGGGTCTGCGCCGGGCGGCCCTACAACTTTTTGTTGGAATCGGTGGAGGGAGGGGAGCAGGTGGCCCGCTACAGCTTCCTCGGCTGCGATCCCCTGTGGGTGCTAGAGGTGCGCGGGGATCAGGCCTTGCAAATCCACCGCGACGGGCATCGAGAGCAGCACCACGGGGATCCCTTTGCCATTTTGGCCCGCTGCCTGCAGCCCTATGAGCCGGTGCACCTGCCGGAGTTGCCCAGCAGCATTGGCGGGCTGTTCGGCTACTGGGGCTATGAGCTGATTCGCTGGATTGAGCCCAAGGTACCCATCCATCCCCCGCAGCCAGGGGATCCGCCCGACGCCATCCTAATGCAGGTGGACAGCATCCTGATCTTCGACCAGGTGAAGCGCAAGATCTGGGTGGTGGCCTTTGCCGACACGCGCCAGCAGCCGGCGGAGCAGGCCTACGCCCAAGCTTGCCAGCGGGTGGAAACGCTGCTGCAACAGCTCAGCGCTCCCCTGTCGCTATCCCACCTCAGCCTCGACTGGAAGCCCCACCTGCCCGATGCCATTCCCCCCAGCACCCTCAGCCGCGCCGCCTACTGCCAGGCGGTGGAGCAGGCCAAAGCCTACATCCGCGCCGGCGAGATCTTTCAGGTGGTGCTCTCGCAGCGCTTGACCAGCCGCTTTGACGGGGATCCCTTTCGCCTCTACCGCTCCCTGCGGCTGATTAACCCCTCCCCCTACATGGCATTTTTGCAGTTTGGGGATCTGTGCCTGATTGGCTCCAGCCCAGAGGTGATGGTCAAGCTCAGCCGGGTGGGGGAAGAGCGCATCGCCACCGTGCGTCCCATCGCCGGCACCCGCCCCCGCGGCACTACCCCCGCCGAAGACCGCCAGTTGGAGCAAGAGCTCTTGGCGGATCCCAAGGAGCGGGCGGAGCACGTCATGCTGGTGGACTTGGCCCGCAACGACCTGGGAAGGGTCTGCCGCCTGGGATCCGTGCAGGTGGACGACCTGATGCAGATTGAGCGCTACAGCCACGTGATGCACATCGTCAGCAACGTGGTAGGGCAGTTGGATCCCCGCTACAGCGCCTGGGATCTGCTGCGGGCCACCTTTCCTGCCGGCACCGTTACCGGCGCCCCCAAAATTCGCGCCATGCAGATTATCCACGAGCTGGAAGGGTGCCGCCGCGGCCCCTACGCCGGTGCCTACGGCTACTATGACTTCTCCGGCCAACTGAACACCGCCATCACCATCCGCACCCTGCTGGTTCAACGGGGCCAGGTGAGCGTCCAAGCCGGGGCGGGCATCGTGGCCGACTCGGATCCAGAGCGGGAATATCAAGAATGTTTGAACAAGGCGCGGGGCATGCTGATGGCAGTGGCCAGTCTGCAAAAGGGGTAAAGGTTCGTGTTAGCCCAGGTGCGCTTTAGCCATACAGGACAGCAGCCGGATCCGGAGACCGTAGAGCAGGCGTTTCACCTGTTTTCCACCGAGGGCTACCTGGTGCTGCCGGAGATCTTCCCCACGGCGCTCATCGACAAGCTGCACAGCAGCTTTCTGGCCACCTACAGCCGCTACTGCACCCACGAGAACCACACCGACGCCCTGTTGGTGGGCAATCGACGAGTGATGGTGACGGTGCGCCTGGAGGGGCCCTTCAACGATCCCCTGCTCTATGCCCACCCCTTAGTCCTGCCTATTTTGCAGCGAATCTTGGGATCAAGCCTGATCCTGAGCGGTCTGGGGGTGGTAGTTTCTCTGCCGGGATCCGCCGACCAACAGGTTCACCGGGATCTCTCCCACCTCTTCGGCGACGCAATTCTGGATGCCATCATCCCCTGCTATGCCCTCAATCTTCTCATTCCGCTGGTGGATGTCAACGAAGAGAACGGCATAACCCGTCTCTGGCCCGGCAGCCATGCCGTTTTCGAGGCCCACTACACCGAGCTGGCCCGGCAGATGCCCTTTGTCGATCCGCCGCTGGCCAAGGGATCCTGCCTGCTGTTCGATTACCGCTTGATCCACCTAGGCCGGGCCAATCGTTCTACCGCTCCCCGGCCCCTCCTTTACAACACCTACAGCCGACCTTGGTTCCGGGATCCCGTCAACTACACCCGGCAGCCCCCCTTGGTGATCCCGGCAGCCGAGAAAGAGCGGATCCCGGCCCAGCACCAATCCCTATTCGTGGCAGCGCAGATTGTCTAGAGGAAAGTTTTGAGGAACGAGGGAAGATGCCTCAGAATGGGGGTGGGTATCCCCGTTGTTGAAGTTTGATTGCGCACCCCACTATGAGCGAAAGCACCTCTCAAGAGCCATCTTTGGCGCCAGCGGCAGACGCAATGGCCCCTGCTGCCGATCCCAGCGCAGAAACCGCGCCGGCTCCTGAAACCGACCAAGGATCCGCCAGCCGGCGTGTCCGTCAACTTTTGGGCATGAAAGGGGCAGAGGTGGAGTCTCGCTCCGTTTGGCAAGTCCACCTGCAACTGATGAAGCCCGTCACCTGGATCCCGCTGGTGTGGGGCCTGATTCCGGGGGCGGCCTCTTCTGGCCACTTTACCTGGACTTGGGAGAACGTGGCCCTCATCCTGGTGGGCATGATCCTGGCCGGCCCCCTGATGACCGGCTACACCCAGACCCTGAACGAGTACTACGACCGCGACATCGACGCCATCAACGAGCCTTACCGCCCCATCCCTTCCGGGGCCATCTCCCTGCAGCGGGTGGTTATCCAGATCTGGGTGCTGCTGATCTTGGGGCTGGGGTTGGCCTATGCCCTGGACTGGTACACCGGCCACGACTTCCCGGTGATCACCTGCATTGCCCTGGCGGGAGCCCTAATTGCCTACATCTACTCGGCGCCGCCCCTGAAACTAAAGCGCAATGGCTGGCTGGGCAACTACGCCCTGGGCGCCAGCTACATTGCTTTGCCCTGGTGGACAGGCCACGCCCTGTTTGGCCAGCTCAACTGGACAGTCTGCATCCTAACTCTAATCTACAGCTTGGCCGGCTTGGGGATTGCCGTGGTCAACGATTTCAAAAGCATCGAGGGAGATAGACAATTTGGACTCGCCTCTTTGCCGGTGATGTTTGGCGCTGTGGGGGCGGCCTGGATCGCGGCGCTGATGATTGATCTATTTCAGTTCGGCATGGCCTCGTTTTTGCTGGGAGCCGGCCTAAAACTCTATGCGGCGATTTTGGTGCTGCTCATTATCCCCCAGATCACCTTCCAAGACATGTACCTGCTGCGGGATCCCCTCAACAACGACGTGAAATACCAGGCCAGCGCTCAGCCTTTTCTGGTGTTGGGGATGTTGGTGGTGGGTCTGGCGCTGGGGCGTTCCGGGCTGTGGTAGTCGAGCCGAAGGCCAAGTGCCCATCCTGGCAAGCGAGGTGACGGCTTCCGCCCTGGGTTATCCTCCCTACCTGGGCCAAGATCAAGTTAGGGATCCCTCCAAGGTAGCCGATGGATCCCAAAGAGTGGAATGGCCCTGGGCCAAAGGAGATGTCCGATGAAACTGTTTTTTCCCCGCCCACTGGGGCTAAGCCTGGCTTTGCTCTTGGGGGCTGTCGCTCCTGTACAAGCTCAGCGGATCGTCATTGATGGCCGCGGGATCGTTGTCGAACCCAGCACCGGTGGCTCGGTTATCCTCAACCCCGACCAGCCGCTCTTGGCTCCGTTCCCGCCCGGGGGAGTTCCTTTTTCCATCGATGCCGAGGGCCAAGTGGTCTCTGCCCCTGGCTACCGCTGCAGCGCCGCCACTGCTGCCGACAACTCCCCCATCATCTGCCGCTCCCAGTTCAATTCCAACGACGTGGTGGTCTACGAGCGGGATGGCCGCTCCAACACCTTCTTCGTCAATACCGACAACACCGGGATCCGGCCCAGCGGCAGCGGCCTGCGGATTCTGCCCAACTCCGAGCCGGTGCAGCCTTCCGGCAGCGGCCTGCGCATCATCCTCAACTAAAGAGGGGAAGCGGCTCTTGTCTAGGCGGATCCCGCCCGTCTTGCTTCTAGTTCCTGCAGGATCTGCCGGTGGCGCTGCCGGGTGATGGGGTAGAGCCACACCAGCAGGATGCCGCCGATTAAAACCACCGCCGGCAAGGGGCCAATGGCAAGGCGGATGGCCAACAGGGCCGATTCCGGCTGGGTGGGCGGCGGCCCCCCGGCCACCGAAGGGATAAAGCCAGACCACTCCAGAACTTGCCCTAGGAAAAACAGCCCCAGTCCTAGGCCTACCTTTTGCAGGAACACCATCAAGGCGTAGAAGATCCCTTCCCGCCGCTCCCCAGTTTGCAGCTCATCCAGGTCGATGACATCCGGCAACATCGACCAGGGGCCGAGATAGGCCGTGGCCGAAACCCCCACCCCCGCCAACAGCGCCAGGGCAATCATGAGCCGCTCCTGGCCGGGCTGTAGGAAAAACAGGCCGGCTTGCGAGATCAGCCAAAACCCCGCCCCGATCAGGTACATGGCGCGCTTGCCCAGGTGGGCGCTCAGTCGCGTCCAGGCAAACAGGGTCAGCACCGCAACGCTCTGAACCGCCAACACCACTAGCGAGATCCACACCTCCGGCAACTGCATCCAGAAAACGATGAAATAGGGGATGATCGTGGCCGTAAACTGAAACGCCAGCCAAGAACACAGGTAGATGCCGCTGACAAATAGATAGGGGCGGTTGCTGAAGGCCACCCGCAGTTGCTGCAGTAGGGGCAGCGGATCCCGCCAGGATTGATACCGTTCTCGCACCCCCCAAAAGCAGAGCAGCAGGGGCACAGCCGAGATCCCCCCAAAACAAGCTCCCGCCAGCAGATGGCCGGCAGCCCGATCCGGCAGCAGGTTAACCAAAAGCGGAAAGCTGACTACTGCAACCATGCTGCCTCCCACCGAGAAGGCAAAGCGGAACTGGTTGAGCTGGGTGCGCTCGTCGTAGTCTTGGGTCAGCTCCGCTGTCAGAGAGGCATAGGGAATGTTGGCGGCAGAGTAGAAGGTGTTAAACAGCAGCGACACCGCCAGGTAATAGGCAAACAAAAGCCCAGTTCGACCGGGAAAAGGGATCCACCACTGCGCCGCAAAGGTCAGGGCAAAGGGAAGAGCCGAAAACAGCAGCCAGGGGCGGCGACGACCCCAACGGCTGCGGGTGCGGTCGCTGAGGATGCCGATGAGGGGATCGTTGAGGGCATCCCAAAAGCGGGTGATGGCGTAGATGCTGCCGGCCAGGCCCGCCGCCATGCCGACGGTATTGGTGAGAAAGGGCAGCAGGAAAAAGATGAGGATATTGGCCGTTATGCCCGTGCCCAGATCCCCCACCCCATAGGCCAGCTTCGTCCACAGGCTGAGTCGTTGTCCGGTCATCATGCCCCCCCAGGATCCCAGTGTACGGAGTAGGTGGCGATCTTTGGGGATCCCTGCAAAGAATGGCCTCTCCAGACCCGCTGAGGGGGTGCTTTGAGGTAAAAATGGATATTTCGGATACCTGCGGAGATGACCATTGGCTGCTGGTGCAAAAGGTCGGGGCGGAGAGGGTGTCCAGTGCAAAAGGTGCGTCTCTTGGTTGGGCGGTAGCTCTGAGGCTAGGCTATTTCCATCTCAGGGAAGCAAATCGATGCCTTGCCCCAGAATTCACAAGCTGTGCGTGGAGGAAGGTTGAGGTGAACCGGAGACTGACCTGCTATTTCCCTGTGTTGCTATTGACCCTATCTCTGGGGGGATCCCCTGTCTGGGCGGGAGAGTACTTCACCGAGGAAGTGACCAGTCCCAGCCTGGAGATCATCCACGGCTGGCGACAGGAGGTGTACGGCATTGGCGTCACCATCACCAACACCAGCCTGGGATCCTTCCGCGTGCCCCTGGAGATCGATATGGAGGATCGGGCTAGCTGTGAGCGGGCCGACTTGGTGCTGACGAACAATCGCATTATGCCGATGGGATCCTTTCAAGACTGCATTCTCAACATCTTTCCCTACCTGGATAAGTTCATCAACCAAGAGGTCGCCAGCATTCGAGTCACCCTCAAAGGGCCGGCCCCCCTGCTGGAAATTCCGGTAGAGGAGTCGGATCGGCTGATTTTGGCCCAGGTAGCCAACCAATCGCGGGAAGCCTTTGTTTTTTTCCAGCAAGAGTTGGCCCGCGTTTTGGAGCTCCTCAAGCAGAACGAGACGGCCCCACCGATGGCCAGCCCAACGCCGACCGCCGCCACATCTGCGCCCAACCCGGGAGATTTCGTGATCGTGGGATCCATTCGAGAAGAACGGGTAGGGGCCGGCAGCCGCCTGAGCGTGGAGGCGATCAACCGCAGCACCCGCACCGTTCTCAACGCCCGCGCTCGTTTCACCTTCTATCAGGGAGAAGCAGTCATCGATACGCGGGTGGCCGCGTTTGAGCCCAGCGATGTGCCCGCCGGACAACGGGCCTCTGCCAGTGTGCTGAAAACGGAAGCCAATTGGGATCGCGTTACCGTCACCTTCCAGTGGCAGTAGGGATCCTCAGGGAGCTAAAGCGTTGCCGCGGATCAGGCTGCCCAGGGTTTTGACCGTGATCTTGAACTGCACCCAAGGGTTCATGGGCACCACCGTCTTGTAGAGGTAGCTGTCAAAGGTTAGCCGCTGCACATCCCGGTCGGCGCACATCTCCACAAAGGCTTCGCGAGTGGCGTTGGAACGGTAGAACACCCGTTGTAGAATATCCAAAACCTTGTAGGTCAGGCCGTATTGGCGATCCCAGCGCTTGAGATACAGCTTGAGCTCCTCCTCGCTGGGGACGCGCTTCCCGCCGTTGGAGGTCTCGACGATGGTCTCGGCACACATGCGGCCCGACTTGGCGGCAAAATAGATCCCTTCGCCGCTGGATTTGGTTACATAGCCTGCCGCATCTCCCACCAAAGCCGCACGGCCCACCACGCGGCGCGGACGCGGATGCTCCGGGATCGGATGGGCCTCTACCTTAATCACCTGCCCCCCCCGAATCCGCTCGGCAGCGCGGGCACGGATCCCAGCTTGCAACTTTTGGATGTTGGCCTGGTTGGCCTTCATGGTGCCGGTGCCTACGGCTACATGGTTGGACTTGGGGAAGACCCAGGCATAGAAGTCTGGAGAAACATCGTCCCCCACGTACATCTCTGCCCGCTCTTCGTAGTAGGCCATTTTGTCGTCCGGGAGCCGAATCCGCTCCTGAAAGGCCAGGGCATAGTTGTAGTCGCCAGCACCAATGGCTTCCGCCACCTTGGAGTGGAACCCATCCGCCCCGATCACCACATCCACCGCCAAAGAACGCGGTCTCCCTTGCCTCGAGCCGTCGGAGAAATCGTTGTAGTGGAGGATGTAGGGATCCCGGTTATTTTGGGGAATTTCCAGATGCATCACTTTGCCGTTGATCAGCTCCGCCCCTTTTTGATGGGCACGGTTGCGCAAGAAGGCATCCAAGATCTCGCGGCGGCACATGCCGATGTATTCGTTTTCGTTGTCGAGGACGATATCCACCTCATAGTTGGAAGGGGAGATCATCTTCATCTTGCGCACTTTGCGGTCAATGATCTCCTCAGGGAGGTTGAATTCGGAGACCATACAGAGGGGAATGGCCCCCCCGCAGGGCTTGGCGTTGTCCAGCTTCCGCTCCAACAAAAAGGTTTCAATTCCGGCTTGGGCCAAAACTTCGGCGGCAGAGGCTCCGGCTGGGCCACCTCCCACAACAGCAACTCTCAGGCTCAAGGCGCTCTCCTCGATGCAAATGCGACTGGCTCATCAGACAGCAGGCATCCTACCACAGCTCCTCAGCAGCGTTGCAAACCTTGACAAAGTATTGCGGGCCGGCACAAGACTTCTCAACTGTCCACCCGATAGATGCCAAAGCCTGCCACGGGCCGTGGCTCTACAGAAGGCCCCGTCGCATTTGATCCCAGAGATTGAGATAGGACTCGGCCTCGGCTGAGCTCAAGGGGCGCCAGATCTCTGCGCGTTGCCAAGTGGAGATTTGAAAGTCGGCTCGGCGTTGCAGGCGGGGGGCCAGTTGCGCCAAATCCAGCGGCACAACCGAAGCGATCCCGCTCAGATTCACCAGGCGAGGGGCAAACTCAGGATTCAAGACAAAGTCAATCCAGTTGGCCAGCAGGGATCCAGCATCTGTCTGGGTTGATTCTGGGTCGGCAGGGTTTTTGAGGTGAGGTCGCACCCAGACATCCCACCAGATGGCGGAGCCAGACGCCGGGATCACCACTTCCAGCTCCGGGTAGTTGGCTTGGGTGGCATAGAGATCCTGCGACCAGCCCACGGCCACCCAGCTATCGGCCAGGCGCAAGATGGGCAGGTAGTCGGCGGAAGTATAGGCCAAAACCTGGCGGTGCAGGGATCCCAGCTCTTGCCGGAGTTCGACATCCTCAGGGTCGAGGGGATCGTTGTAGGAGCGGCCCATCTTTTTGAGGACAAGCCCGATCACCTCCCGCGGGTGATCCGGCAGGGTGATCTTGCCGGTCAGCTCAGGCCGCCACAGATCTTCCCAGTCCCGAATCGGCTTGCCCACCCGATCGCGGCGGTAGGCGATGGCCGTTACCCCCCAGCGCCAAGGCACACCCCAGATCTGTCCTTCCCGGCGCGCAGCGGCTTGCCAGCGGGGATCCAAATTGGACCATCGTTCCCCCAAAAGCTCAGGCGGCAAGGGATCCAGCCATCCGGCAGCCACGGCCCGATCCAAAGCGTCGGCCCCCAACAGGCTTAGAGCTGCCACCGGCCGCCGAACCCGCCAGGCCGAACCAGGCGGCTGGACGCTCTGCCGCAGATAGGCCAGCAGTTGGGCCCGCTCATCCACCAGTTGCAGCCGAAAGCGGGCCTGAGTGCGGCGGCGAAACTCGTTCACCAGGCTGGCGGGGATCCCTTGCTTGAGCGCCACAATCAGAGGCAGGTGCCCACCACACCCTGTCACCATCAGCCCCAGCAGGATCCCCTGCAGCAGCTCACGTCGGCTCAGTCTCACGACAATAGCGCTCCACCAGAATCAGAGCCACCAGATCATCGTACGCCTTGGCCGGCATCCGCATCCCCTTGGGCAACAGTCGCTCCCATCCTCGCGGCGGGTAAAAATCCCAGTAGCGCCGCCGGGCCTCTTCCGAGCTGTGGCGCTCGTCCACCAGGACGATCTGCGGCGGGGGGATGAGTGATTCCAGTTGGTGTTTCCAGGCCTGGGCCGTCGTCTGGTTGCCCAGGATCACCCGCTCCGCTCCAAACTGCTGCCAGAGGCTCTGCAACCTGGCCGGCGCCTCCCCTGCCAAGACCACTTCCCGATGCAAGACCTGCCACACCGGCCGGACTTGCACAACGGCAAGGCCACATTTGTCCCGCCCCGGGTCAAAACCGATCAGCACCCGCCCCTCTTCCAGCCTTACCGGACGGAGTGAGTCCATCATCCCTCAGGGGGCCCCGCTTGTGAAACTCCAGAAGAGCTGGGTTGGTCGGCCATCAGAAAACTCACCCGCAACGGCCCCGCCGTGTAAATGTCTGTGTCGGCAACCAGCTTTACATCCATAGGGGTGGTGCTTTGACGGAGGCGCTGCACCACTTCCAAAAACTTCACCTGCGAGAATTCCCCAACGGTGCCGGTGATGGGATCGGAGAGGAGCCCCTCCTCTTGCGAGCGCTGATTGGCCTGGTTCAGCAGTCGCAGCAGTTGCTGCTGGATTTGATTTTCGCTCAAACCCGGCTGGATCACCCCCTGGGCCAGCACGGATCCCTTGGCGAAAATCCGCTGGTTGGGGTAGATCTGTACCAGCACAGGCACAGGCTCGCCCTTGAGCCGATTGGAGAGCGAGAGAATGCGCACCGCCCAGCTACCGGGTTCTTGTAGCTTTTCCAAGGCTTGATCGGCATCCTCGCGGCGGATCAAGATCGCGTTTTCCAGAGGGGGCATGGGCTGGGATCCGAGGGCGAGGGCCCGTCGCTCGGCCTGAGCCAACAGTCGCTCAAACTGTTGCCGGATCACCTCCGGTTTGGCCCCTTCCGGCGACTCGACAACCCCCGTCGCCAAGACTTCTCCGGCCAGGATGGCCAACTCTCCCCGCCGCAACCGCACCGCCAACTGGTTGAGCTGCTCGATCTCCTGCTCAAGCTGTTTTTTTTGGCTCTCCAGTTGGGCCAGAGCTGCCTGGGCCGTATCCAACGAGCGCTCTAACTGATCCCGATCCAGTTGCAGGGCTTGTTTTTGCGACTGCAGCGTGGCAATGACCTGCCGGGCCGACTCCACCTCTGCCTTCACCGCCTCCAACTCGGCCTGGGCTCGAGCCAGGCTGGGCTGCACCTGGGCCAGTTGCTCATTGGCTGCCGCCAGCTTGGCCTCTGCCTCTTGCCGCTCCTGCAGCGCCAAGGTCAGTTGATCCCGGACTTCGCTCAGGCGGGTCTGGGCTGCCGATTGCTGGCTGCGAAACTGGTCGAGATCCAGCTTGAGGCGGTCTCGCTCAACCCTGAGAGCGGCATTTTCGGCTTCCAGCAGGGCCTTTTGGCGGTTGAGGGCCCGCAGCTCCTGCTCCGCCTGGGCAATTTGGTTGGTGTAGCTGAACAGGGCCTCCGACAGGGAGCGGTTGAGGAGCAGCAGTGTGCCCAAGGTCAGCGCCGAGATGCTCACCCCGGTAATCACGGCTACCAAAACGGCCGTGTGGCGGGGGCGCAGGTTAAACCAGGTGAGGCGCTTTTTGCCAATCCGATAGCCGACCCGATCCCCAACCACGGCAATCAGGCCACTGACAAACAACATGTAGAGGATCAGCAGTACGCCTTGCATAGCCTGGGATCCCTGCCATGGAAATCTTAGCAAGGTTGCCCTGAGAACTTTGCAGGTGATTGCGGAGCTGGGAGTAGGATTTCGACGTCTGATGCCAGGGGCTCTAATCAGCGTAGAGGAGCCGCTCCACCGCCGCCACAATATCTGCCGGCTGCACGATCGTGGCTGCCTCCAGCGTGCCGTTGTAGGGGGTGGGAATGTCCTGGGAGGCCAACCGCACCACCGGCGCGTCCAGCTCGTCAAACAATTCTTCCATGATGCGGGCGGTCAGCTCCGCCCCAATGCCGCCTGTTTTCATGTCTTCTTCAACGATGACCACCCGGTGGGTTTTGCGCACCGAAGCAGCAATGGTCTCCATATCCAGAGGTTTGAGGGAAATCAAATCGATCACCTCGGGATCGATCTCCTGTAACACCAAAGTATCCACAGCCTTGAGCACGTGGTGGCGCATGCGCGAGTAGGTGAGCAGGGTAACGTCCGACCCGGATCGGACAATTTCGGCTTTATCCAGAGGCAAAAGATACTCTTCCTCCGGCAGATCTTCTTTTAAGTTGTACAGGAGCACATGCTCGAAAAAGAGAACGGGGTTGTCGTCGCGGATGGCCGACTTGAGCAAACCCTTGGCATTGTAAGGGGTTGAACAGGCCACGATCTTGAGGCCGGGCACCGCTTGAAAGTAAGCCTCCAGCCGCTGCGAGTGCTCGGCTCCCAACTGGCGGCCCACCCCGCCCGGCCCGCGGATGACCAGTGGGATCTTAAAGTTGCCGCCGGAAGTGTAGCGCAGCATGCCGGCGTTGTTGGCGATTTGGTTGAAGGCCAGGAGCAAAAAACCCATGTTCATCCCTTCCACCACCGGGCGCAAGCCGGTCATGGCTGCCCCGATGGCCAGGCCGGTGAAGCTGTTCTCGCAAATGGGGGTATCCAGCAGGCGCATCTCCCCATACTTGCGATACAGGTCTTTGGTGACTTTGTAGGAGCCGCCGTAATGGCCGACATCCTCTCCCAGCACGAATACATTGGAATCGCGGGCCATTTCTTCGTCGAGGGCGGCACGCAAGGCGTTGTAAAGAAAGGTCTCAGCCATAGGGGTCAAGTGAAGGGCTAAACTCCCATTAAACCATTTTGCCGGCAGGGATCCGCCCACAGATAGGCTCATTGCAAACCCGATTGAGACACTTCCGCGACTCCTTTGTCCAGGGGAGGAGTTAGGGATCCACGTGATGCTTTTTCACATTTTTTCCACAACCGCAAGGGCACTTTATAGTGGAGGATCCCGTCTCCATCCCGCAAAGGATTGTAACCGCCATGTCTCACTTCACCACTCTGCAAGTGCAAATCAAGGACGCCGAGCTCTTGGAAGAGACCCTAAAGGAACTGGGCTACGCCGTGCAGCGGGATGCCAGCTTGCGCGGCTACCTGTGGAATCGCACCCGCGCCGACTTGGTGATCCGTCAGCAAAATGGCTTCGACATCGGCTTTCGCCGCAACGGGGATCACTACGAGCTGGTGACCGATCTGTGGGGAGCAGGTATCGATCCCCAGACCTTCTTGGAGCCGATTTTGCAGCGCTACGCCCACAAAAGCTTGCTGCGCTCGGCCCGGGAACAGGGCTATGCCATTGAGGCCGAAGAAGTGTTGGAGGATGGCACCATCCGCGTCGTGGTGGGACGTTGGGTATAGCCGGGCCCATGATCGGCAACTCCCAGCTCTCCGGTGGCACCCGGCCACGACTTTGGGATCTGGTGTTGGGGGGTCAAACGGCGACCGCCCCGGCCCAGGCTTTGGTGTTGGGAGGCATCGAGGGGGCGCGGCGGCGCCTTGCCCACAGCGACGAAGCGGTGCGCCTGGCTACGTTGCCCCAGTTGCTGGAGTACGGATCGGCGGGCCTGGCCGAGCTGATTGCGGCCCTGGCCGGCAACAGCTCTTGGGCGGTGCGCCTGGCGGCTTGGCGCTTGTTGTCGCAGCTAGGGCAGCCGGAGGCGGAGCGGGCCTGTCGCGCCTACAGCCCCTTTCGCCCGGTGGGGGGAGCGCAAGGGGTGATCGTGGCCTATCGGCGCGGCGAGCGGGACTTCACCTACGCCGACTTGGAGGGAGTGGATCTGCAAGAGGCGCGGCTGGGGGGTGCTAACTTCCACGAAGCCAATTTGAGAAAGGCCAACCTGCGCTTTTGCAACTTCAACGGCGCCCAACTGCAGCAAGCGGATCTGCGCCAGGCCAATTTGCAAGGGGCCAAGCTGAGCGGAGCCGACTTACAGGGGGCCGATCTGGAGGGAGCCGACTTGAGAGGGGCCAAAGTCAGCGGCACCAGCCTGCGGGGATCCCGGCTTTCCCAAGAGACCCACCTGGAGGAGCGGCTGCGCCACATCTGGCAGTTGCAGAACTGGGGAGGAGAGGGGCAGGATCTCTGTGGCCAAGACCTGAGCAAGGCCGACTTGAGGGGGCTGGTGCTGCGCCAGATCCGGCTGCGGGGGGCCGACCTCAGCCGCGTGGATCTGCGCGGATCCAACCTAGAGGGAGCAGACTTGCGGGGGGCCAACCTGCAGCGGGCGGATCTGCGGGGGGCCAACTTGCAAAATGCCGACCTGGAAGGAGCCGATCTCAGCGGCGCCGAGCTGCGCCAGGCCCAGTTCCAGGGGGCCAACCTGCGCTGGGCTGATGTCAGCCGCGCCAACCTGACCCAAGCCAACCTGCAAGGCGCCCAGATCGAGGGCCTCAAGCACAGCGGATCCCAGATTGTCGGCCTCATCTTCCCCGACGGCACCCCCCTCAAGCCCTGGTGGTGGTAACAAGATACCTGCCGCTTGAGCAAGACTAACCCAACGCCGGATGATGCCAACTTTTGCTCAACGCTTCCTCGCTGCTGGGTAATCTCCATGGCCTTATTCAACAATAGGTTTGTCACATCGATCCCTAACTCCCCTCTCCCTCAGGGAGAGGGGTTGGGGGTGAGGGTTGGGAGAGGGGCTGGGGGTGAGGGGTGCCCCTCAGGGAGAGTATCTAATGGTCATGGGCAAAATGCTGCAGCTCTACCTAGGCCCGCCCTTGTCAACCCTCACCCCATCTCCCAAATCCAAAGGAATCCCAAGATCCCCAAGCCTACGCCCCAACCTGGCTCACCATGGGAGTAGAGATACCTAGGGGGTACGGCTATGGTTTTGGCAGAACAGCTCTCGACAAAACCGCTGACCGACGACGAACTGCGCAAAATGGACGCCTACTGGCGGGCCGCCAACTACCTGTCGGTGGGGCAGATTTACCTGATGGACAACCCGCTGCTGCGGGAACCCCTCAAGCTGGAGCATGTGAAGCCGCGCCTGCTGGGGCACTGGGGCACCACGCCGGGGCTGAATTTTATCTACGTGCATCTCAACCGCATCATCAAGCGGGAAAACCTCAACATCCTCTACATCACCGGCCCCGGCCATGGCGGCCCCGCTCTGGTGGCCAACACGTACCTGGAGGGCACCTACAGCGAGGTGTACCCCAACATCAGCCAAGACGCCGAGGGCATGCGCAAGCTCTTCAAGCAGTTCTCCTTCCCCGGCGGCGTACCCAGCCACGTGGCCCCGGAAACCCCCGGCTCCATCCATGAGGGGGGAGAGCTGGGCTATGCTCTAGCCCACGCCTTTGGGGCGGCCTTCGACAACCCCGATCTGTTGGTGGCCTGTGTAGTCGGGGATGGAGAAGCCGAGACCGGCCCTCTGGCTGCCTCTTGGCACTCCAACAAGTTCCTCAACCCCATCCACGACGGGGCGGTGCTGCCGATTCTGCACCTCAATGGCTACAAGATCGCCAACCCGACGATCCTGGCCCGCCTCAGCCGTGAAGAGCTGCAAAGCCTGTTTGTGGGCTATGGCTACAAGCCCTACTTTGTCGAAGGCTCCGAGCCAGCCCAGATGCACCAGTTGATGGCCGCCACTTTGGACACGGTGATCCACGAGATTCAAGAAATCCAGCAGCACGCCCGCAGCAAAGGGGATCCTACCCGTCTGCAGTGGCCGATGATCATCCTGCGCACCCCCAAAGGCTGGACGGGCCCCAAAGAGGTGGACGGCAAAAAAGTAGAGGATTTCTGGCGCTCCCACCAGGTGCCACTGGCGGATCTGGCCAAGAACCCGGAGCACCTCAAGCTCCTGGAAGAGTGGATGCGCAGCTACAAGCCAGAAGAGCTCTTCGACGAAAACGGCCGTTTGCGGCCCGAGCTGCAAGAGCTGGCCCCCAAAGGGGAAAAACGCATGGGTGCCCTGCCCCACGCCAACGGCGGCCTGCTGACGCGGGAGCTGAAAATGCCGGACTTCCGCCGCTACGCCGTAGACGTACCCCACCCCGGCACCCTCGAAGCCGAAGCCACGAAGGTGCTGGGACAGTTTTTGCGAGATGTAATGAAGCTCAACCCCCACAACTTCCGCCTCTTCGGCCCCGACGAAACTGCATCCAACCGTCTGAACGCCGTGTTTGAGGCCAGCGACCGCACCTGGGTGGCCCCTATCTACGACTACGACGAGCACCTCTCCCCCGATGGGCGGGTGATGGAGATCTTGAGCGAGCACGTCTGTCAGGGCTGGCTGGAGGGCTACCTGTTGACAGGCCGCCACGGCTTCTTCTCCTGCTACGAAGCCTTCATCCACCTGGTGGACTCCATGTTCAACCAGCACGCCAAGTGGCTGAAAACCACCCGACACATCCCTTGGCGGCGGCCCATTCCCTCCCTCAACTACCTGCTCACCTCCCACGTGTGGCGGCAGGATCACAACGGCTTCAGCCACCAGGATCCCGGCTTTTTGGATCACGTGGTCAACAAAAAAGCCGAAATCATCCGCGTCTATCTGCCCCCGGATGCCAACACCCTGCTCTCGGTGGCCGACCACTGCCTGCGCAGCCGCCACTACGTCAACGTGATCGTGGCAGGGAAACAGCCGGCCCTGCAGTATCTGGACATGGATGCCGCCATCAAGCACTGCACCCAGGGCCTGGGGATCTGGGAGTGGGCCAGCAACGACCAGGGCTCCGAGCCGGATGTGGTGATGGCCTGCTGCGGCGATGTGCCGACGATGGAAACCCTAGCGGCGGCGGACTTTTTGCGGCAGCACCTGCCGGACATCAAGATCCGGGTGGTGAACGTGGTGAACCTGATGAAGTTGCAGCCGCCCAGCGAACACCCCCACGGCCTCAGCGATGTGGATTACGTCAGTATCTTCACGCCCGATAAGCCCATCGTGTTTGCCTTCCACGGCTACCCCTGGCTGATCCACCGCCTCACCTACCGCCGTCCCAACCACCACAACCTGCACGTGCGCGGCTACAAGGAGGAAGGCACCACCACCACCCCCTTCGACATGTGCGTCCTCAACGAGGTGGATCGCTTCAGCTTGGCGGATGACGTGTTAGACCGGGTGGAGCGCTTCAAATACGAACGGGCCCACATCAAGCAGATCATTCAGGATAAGCTCGTCGAGCACAAGCAGTACATCCGCGAACATGGGGAGGATCTGCCGGAGGTGCGCAACTGGAAGTGGCCCTACTAGGCGCCCACCGGCCCTTCACCTCTGAGCTTCCGGCAGGATAGAGTTTTCTTGGGCTCCCCTGCCGGAGTTTTTTGAGCGGTTGTGGCGTGTTGGAGGTTGAAGGTGTGAGGGGTTCAGAAAGGACGGATGCGGATACGCTTCCCGATCTGGAAGAGGCGGACTGGGGTGGGATGGCGCTCTCCCTGACTCTGGGCTTGGCCCTCTCGGCCCTGGTGATCGGGATCCGGCCCCAGGTGATCGTCCCCTTTGGATTGAGCGTGTTGGCTTCGGCCTTGCTGGGATCCCTGCTCCTCCCTGCCTTGCGGCGCTGGAAGGCAGGGCAGGTCATCCGCCAAGAGGGGCCCCCGTCCCACCATAAGAAAGCAGGCACGCCGACGATGGGTGGGATCAGCTTTTTGCCTGTGGGGCTGCTGGTGGCCGGGAGCTGGAGCGGCTGGGATCCCCAGTGGCTGGCGGTGGCGCTGCTGGCGCTGGCCTATGGCTTGGTCGGCTGGCTGGACGATTGGCTGGTCATCCGGCAGCGCTCCAACAAGGGGTTGCCCCCCAAAGCGAAGCTTTTGCTCCAGGTGGGGATTGGGCTGGTTTTTTGCGGCTACCTGGCCTGGCAAGGGATCCCTACCGTTCTAACCCTGCCGGGAATAGGCACCCTCTCCCTGGGCTGGCTGTTCTGGCCGCTGGCTTTGTTTGTGTTGGTGGGAACCAACAACGCCGTCAACCTTGCCGACGGCATGGACGGCTTGGCGGCAGGGGTGGTGGCCCTTGTCCTGGCGGGGCTTGGGTTGACAGCAGCGGATTCGGAGTTGGCAGGGCTGGCCTTTGCTCTCAGCGGCGCCTGTCTGGGCTTTCTGGTGCACAACCACCACCGGGCGCGGCTATTTATGGGCGATACCGGCTCCCTGGGCTTGGGGGGCGCTCTGGCAGGGCTGGCGCTGTTGGGGGATCAGCTCTGGGCCCTGGCCTGGATGGGCGCAGTGCTGGTGGCAGAAGCCCTGTCGGTGATCCTGCAGGTGGGCTACTTCCAGTACACCAAACGCAAAACCGGACAAGGCAAACGGCTGCTGCGCATGTCGCCCTTGCACCACCATCTGGAGCTGGGCGGCTGGTCAGAGGTGCAGGTGGTGGGATGCCTCTACGGCATCACGGCGGTGCTGGTGGGTCTGGGCTGGTGGCACTGGGCAATGTAAGTTGGCGAGCTTGGGTCTGCTCAGGGAAGGGATCCAGCCGCGATCCCTTCTGTTGTGAGAAAAACGCAAAGATTACTGACCGATGTTTGTTGCCTGTCAAATTTCTAACTGAATCTTTTACATTCACCGCCGCAGATCGGGGATCGCTGTAACGTATGAATATGAATTTAAGTTAACAGCTCGTCCCCCTGTAACCCAAGTTGGGGGGAGCTTAAGGAGTGTGATCTTATGATGCCGAGTGGCTCCAAGAATTCCGACAGGCCAGCGGCACAGTCAGGCTATGGAGACTCGCCGACCCAGATAGCTCCCTTCTCGGCGGGGGCTGGCGATCGGGCCTCGGCGCGGCCAAGGGCAACTGCTCCCTACGTGGTGTTACACGGCCATTTCTATCAGCCGCCGCGGGAGGATCCCTGGCTTAACCGCATTCAGCGTCAGCCCAGCGCCAGCCCCTTTCACGACTGGAACGAGCGCATTCTGGCGGAGTGTTATCGGCCCAATGCCTTTGCCCGCGTTCTGGATGACCAGGGACGGGTGGTGCGCATTGTCAATAACTATGAATTCCTGAGCTTTAACTTCGGCCCCACCCTCCTCTCTTGGCTGGAGGAGCACGACGTTGAGGTTTACCAGCGCATTTTGGCCGGCGACCGTCTCAGCGCCGAGCGGCTGGAGGGGCATGGCAATGCCATCGCCCAAGTCTACAACCACGTCATCCTGCCGCTGGCCAACGAGCGCGACAAGTACACCCAGATTCGCTGGGGGATTGCCGATTTCCAACACCGTTTTGGGCGCCATCCTCAAGGTATGTGGCTGGCGGAAACCGCCATCGACGCGGCGACGGTTACAGCCTTGGTCGACTGTGGGATCCGCTTCGTCATTTTGGCCCCCAGCCAGGCGCAGCGCGTTCGCCCTTTGGGGCAAACGGAATGGATGGATGTCAGCCAGAACCAGATCGATCCCCGGCGGCCCTACCGCTGCTTTACCCCCGACCGAGAGGGGTACTTGGATATTTTCTTTTTCGACGGCCCCATTTCCCGTGACTTGGGCTTTGGGGATATCGTTTACAGCACCCAGTCGCTGGCGGAGCGGATCCGTTCCGCTCTGCGCCCGGACACCGAGGGGGAAGCCTATCTGGTCAACTGTGCCACCGATGGCGAGACTTTTGGCCACCACAAGCGCGGAGTGGAGCGCACGCTGGCCTATGCCTTTTGCGAGGAATTTCCTCGCCGGGGCTGGCAGGTGGGCAACTACAGCCATTTTCTCAGCCAACATCCCCCCACTTGGGAGGTGCAACTGAAACCGGTCACCGCCTGGAGCTGCGCCCACGGGGTAGGACGTTGGTCGCGCGACTGTGGCTGTGGAGCGGTGGGTGGGTGGCACCAACGCTGGCGGCAACCGTTGCGGGAGGCCCTCAACTGGCTGCGGGATCAGCTTGCCGAGATCTACGAGACGGAAGCCAGAGCCTACCTGCGGGATCCCTGGCTGGCGCGGGATCACTACATTGAGGTGATCTTGGATCGGGAGCGCTGCGATTCGTTTTTGCGGGAGCATCAGAGCCACCGCCTCAGGGCTGAAGATCAGGTGCAGGTGCTGCGCCTGTTGGAGATGCAGCGCTACAGCCAGTTGATGTTTACCAGTTGTGGCTGGTTTTTTGAGGAGCTATCCCGTCCTGAAGGGGTGCAGATCCTGCGCTATGCGGCACGGGCTATCCAGTTGGCGGCAGCCGTGACGGATGTGAGCCTAGAAGAGGAGTTCCTCAACCGCCTGAGCAAGGCTCCCAGCAACCTCGACCTCTACAAAGACGGCAAGGGGGTCTACTGCGCCTTGGTGCGTCCCACCCTGGTCAGCCCACAGCGGCTGGTGGCCCAGCACGCCATGCTGTCTCTCTTTAACGGCATCCCCCGCTCCCAAGGGTATGGGTTGGATCCAGTGGATCAGGAGCGCCTGACGATAGGGGGATCCACACTGGCCATCGGGCGGGTGAAGCTTACCTTTCCCAGCACCCGCGAAGAGCACGATCTGATCTACGCCATGCTCCACATCGGCGGCTGGGACTTTCAATGTGGCGTTAGGCCGTTTGCCGGGCGGCGCAGCTATGAACAGTTGAAAACCCGCTTGCTGGCCGGATCCCCCAGTCGGGTGGAGATGATCCTGGCTCTGCAAGATCTGTTTGGGCCGGAAACCTTTGACCTCAACGCCCTGAACGACGAAGACCGGCAGCAGATGATGCGCTGGCTTACCCAAGATACCCTAGACCGCCTGGCCCAACTCTATCGCCAAACCTACCTGGACAATTACGGGATCCTGATGGCTTTTCGTGCCGATGGCCTGCCGATCCCGGAAGAATTGTTGGCCGCAGCTCAGATCACCCTCAACCAGCGCCTGTTGAACAGTTTGCGGGCGATGGAAATAGAAGAGGGCAAGCGGGATCACCTGATGGAGTTGCGGGCGATCGCCCGTGAGGCGGAGCAGTTGGGGTGTCAGTTGCGGCGGGAAGAAGCAGCCCGTGTTCTGGATCGGCTCTTGCAGCGGGGGATGTGGCAGCTTGCCCACGCTTTTGAGCTGGAGACTGTTGGCGAACAGCTCCACAACCTGGAAGAGTGGTTGCAATTGGCCGCGGATCTGCGCCTGCCCATTAATCTGGATCGTCTCCAAGAGCTCTACCTGGCGACCCTGGAACGTCAGGTCGGCCCCCGCTGCCCGGCTTGGCCCCCAGAAGAGTGCCGCGACATTTCCGCCGAAAATCTGCACCGCCTCTTACAGGTTGGGCAACGGATTCGGGTCAACGTCAACGCTTGGCTGCGGCACCTACAACCCCAAGAGTTCAGAGCCAAGTGAGTTGCACAGCGGCCTTGCCTGTTTTGTTGGCGAGCGCAGCCAGCCGGGCCAATCCCAAAAAAGAGGGATCCCGACGAGCAACTTGACCTGCAGGTGACCTCCTACAATAGAAGGCTGACTCTGCCACCCCTGGGATCCCATGCCGCGCCGTACCGACATTCACAAGATCTTGCTCATTGGAGCGGGGCCGATCGTCATTGGCCAAGCCTGCGAGTTCGACTACTCCGGCACCCAAGCCTGCAAAGCCTTGCGAGAGGAGGGCTACGAGGTGATCCTGGTCAACTCCAACCCGGCCACCATCATGACGGATCCCAGTATGGCGGATCGCGTCTACATCGAGCCGGTGACGGCGGACTTCGTGGCCCAGATCATCGAGCGGGAGCGCCCCGATGCCCTGCTCCCCACCATGGGGGGACAAACGGCCTTAAATGTGGCCGTGGAACTGGCCCGGCGCGGGATCCTAGACCAGTACGGCGTGGAGCTAATTGGGGCCAAGCGGGAGGCCATCGAAAAGGCCGAGGATCGGGAGCTGTTTAAGCAGGCAATGCAGCGGCTTGGCCTGGCCGTGCCCCGCTCAGGGTTGGCCCGCAGCCTGGCCGAAGCCAAGCAAATCGCCCACGAGATCGGCTATCCCCTCATCATCCGCCCCGCCTATACCCTAGGGGGCACGGGCGGCGGCGTGGCCTACAACCAAGAAGAATTTGAAGAGATCTGCGCCGCCGGCCTCGAGGCCAGCCCGGTCTCCCAGATCCTGGTGGAGGAGTCGGTGATTGGCTGGAAGGAGTTTGAGCTGGAGGTGATGCGGGATCTGGCGGACAACGTGGTGATCATCTGCTCGATTGAAAACATCGACCCCATGGGGGTACACACCGGCGACTCCATCACCGTGGCCCCGGCCCAGACCCTTACCGACAAGGAGTACCAGCGGCTGCGGGACTATGCCATCGCCATCATGCGCGAGATCGGGGTGGAAACGGGGGGATCCAACGTGCAGTTTGCCGTCAACCCCGCCAACGGTGAAGTGCGGGTGATTGAGATGAACCCGCGGGTTTCCCGCTCTTCTGCTTTGGCCAGCAAGGCCACCGGCTTCCCCATTGCCAAGATTGCCGCCAAGCTGGCTGTGGGCTACACGCTGCCGGAGCTCCCCAACGACATCACCCGCAAAACTCCGGCCAGCTTCGAGCCCACCCTCGACTACGTGGTCACCAAGATCCCTCGCTTTGCCTTTGAGAAGTTCCCCGGTTCAGAGCCGGTCTTGACCACCCAGATGAAGTCGGTGGGGGAGGCGATGGCCATTGGCCGCACCTTCCAGGAGTCCATCCAGAAGGCGCTGCGCTCTTTGGAGATCGACCGCCCCGGCTTTGGCAGCGACCGGCCAGAAGTCTTCCCCAAGCCGGAGGAAGTGCGGGCCAACCTGCGCACCCCCAACCCCTTTCGCCTCTTGACCATTCGCACCGCCCTGCTCATGGGTTTTTCGGCCCAGGAAATTGCCCAGCTCACCCATATTGATCCCTGGTTCATCGACAAGCTGCAGGAGCTGGTGGAAGTGGAGCAAGCCCTCAAGGGGCGAGAACTGGGATCCCTGAGTGCTGAGGATCTGCGGCACCTCAAGCAAATGGGCTTCAGCGACCGGCAGATCGCCCACCTGACCGGCTCCAGCGAAGCCCAGGTGCGGGATCGCCGTAAGCAACTGGGGGTGATCCCCACCTACAAGACGGTGGACACCTGCGCTGCCGAGTTCGAGGCGACCACCCCCTACCAGTACTCCACCTACGAGAGCGAATCCGAGACCTTCCCCACCGCCAAGCCGAAGGTGATGATCCTGGGGGGCGGCCCCAACCGCATCGGCCAAGGGATCGAGTTCGACTACTGCTGCTGCCATGCTGCCTTTGCCCTCAGCCGCCTCGGATATGAGACCATCATGGTCAACTCCAACCCCGAGACGGTTTCCACCGACTACGACACCGCCGATCGCCTCTACTTTGAGCCCCTCACTCACGAAGAGGTGATGAACCTGGTCGAAGCTGAGCAGCCGGTGGGCCTGATCGTGCAGTTTGGCGGCCAAACCCCCCTGAAACTGGCCCAGGGGCTGGCAGCAGCCCAGGCGCCCATCTGGGGCACTTCCCCCGACTCCATCGACATAGCCGAGGATCGCGGTCGCTTCGAGCGCATCTTGCGGGAGCTGGATATTCGCCAACCGGCCAACGGCATTGCCCGCAGCGTGGAAGAAAGCCTGGAAATTGCCCGCCGCATCGGCTACCCGGTGGTGGTGCGGCCCAGCTATGTGCTGGGGGGACGGGCCATGGAGATTGTCTATTCGGATCAAGACCTGCAGCGCTACATGCAACTGGCGGTGGCGGTGGATCCCGACCGTCCCGTGCTGGTGGATCAGTTTTTGGAGGACGCGGTGGAGGTGGACGTAGATGCCATTGCCGACCGCACCGGGGCTGTAACCATTGGCGGGATCCTAGAGCACATCGAGCAGGCCGGGATCCACTCGGGGGATTCCGCCTGCGTCTTGCCCAGCCGCACCCTCAGCCCCGAAGTGCTGCAGGTGATTCGCGACTGGACGGTGAAGCTGGCCCAAGCTCTCAAGGTGGTGGGGCTTATTAACGTGCAATACGCCGTCCAGAAGGAGCAGGTCTACGTCCTGGAGGCCAACCCGCGCGCTTCCCGCACCGTGCCGTTCGTCAGCAAGGCCATTGGCCATCCCCTGGCCGATTATGCCGCCCAGGTGATGAGCGGCAAAACCCTGGCGGAGCTGGGCTTTACCCAGGAGGTGATCCCACCCTACGTGGCTGTCAAGGAGGCGGTGCTGCCGTTTCACAAGTTTCCTGGTACCGACACGCTGCTGGGGCCGGAGATGCGCTCTACCGGTGAGGTGATGGGGATTGACACCGACTTTGGCCGTGCCTTTGCCAAGGCGCAACTGGCTGCTGGCCAAAACCTGCCCCTAGGGGGCACGGTGTTCATCAGCGTCAGCGATCGCGACAAGCAGGCCGTGATCCCGGTGGCCCAAGAGTTTGTCAAGCTGGGCTTTCGTCTGCTGGCCACTGCCGGCACACAAAAAGTTCTGGCCGAGCACGGGATCCCTGTCGAGAAGGTGCTCAAGCTGCACGAGGGCCGGCCCCACGTCATCGACGCCATCAAAAACCACCAGATTCAGCTCCTCGTCAACACCCCTTCCGGTGTCGAGGCGCAGCAAGATGGCCAAAAGATCCGCCGCACTGCCCTGGCCTACAAGATCCCTTTGGTTACTACTCTGGCCGGGGCCAAAGCCACTGCCGCCGCCATCCGGGCTCTACAGTTGGGATCCCTGCAGGTGAAGTCCCTGCAGGAGTTTCACGCCGAAATTGGACGATAGCTCTCAACCTTCTTGGGTTACCTTTCTGAAGAAATTCTTAAGACCTTCACCTTAAGAAACTCCGAAGTTCTCGGCTGAAGAAAGTGGCTTTGCCTGCTCAGGAAAAGCCGAGACCGAAGCATCAAAATCGCAACACTGATTTGCCTATTTGTATCGATAAATCAATTTGTTTCACATTCTGGCTGCGCAAGTTAGGGATCCCTGTCGGCATCCCGAAAACTGTCTAGTTTGGAAGAAGGCTCCCTCAGGCCAGGCCTTGTCGAGCGCTCTCCTGACGTCGGTTCGGCAAACCCAAGAGAGAGGGGGCTTTGCTGAAATTTTCTAGGAGTTGGCCTATGAGTACGGTCATTCGTCGCTCCGCTGCTGCGCGGCGGCTGTGGAGTTGGAGTAGTTTTTGTCAGTGGATCACCAGCACCGAAAACCGGCTTTACATTGGCTGGTTTGGCGTATTGATGATCCCAACGTTGTTGGCGGCAGCCTTTTGTTTTGTAATTGCCTTCATTGCCGCGCCGCCGGTGGATATGGACGGGATCCGCGAGCCGGTGATTGGCTCTTTGTTGGGGGGCAACAACCTCATTTCTGCAGCGGTGGTGCCCACCTCAGCCGCCATTGCCCTGCACTTTTACCCCATCTGGGAAGCCGCCTCTTTGGATGAGTGGCTCTACAACGGCGGCCCCTACCAGCTCATCGTGCTCCACTTTCTCATTGGGGTGTGGTGCTACCTTGGCCGGCAGTGGGAGTTGAGCTACCGGCTGGGCATGCGCCCCTGGATTGCGGTGGCCTTTTCTGCGCCGGCGGCTGCCGCTACAGCGGTGCTCTTGGTCTACCCCATTGGCCAGGGCAGCTTCTCGGAAGGGCTGCCGCTGGGGATTGCCGGCACCTTCCACTTCATGCTGGCCTTCCAGGCGGAACACAACATCTTGATGCACCCCACCAGTTGGCTGGGGGTAGCCGGGGTGTTTGGCGGCGCCCTGCTGGCGTCTCTACACGGCTCCCTAGTGATGTCTAGCCTGATCCGGGAGACTTCGGAAGAGGAGTCGGCCAATGCCGGCTACCGCTTCGGCCAAGAAGAAGTCACCTACAACTTCCTGGCCGGCCACTACACCTTCTTGGGGCGGCTGGGGATCCCCGGCCTTGGCTGGCGCAACAGCCGCTCCGTTCACTTCTGGATGGCGGCCCTGCCGACCGTAGGGATTTGGGCGGCAGCCATTGGCATTGGGATGATGGCCTTTAACCTCAACGGCTTTAACTTCAACCAGTCCATCCTGGACGGCCAGGGCCGGTTCATCCCCACCTACGCCGACCTGGTCAACCGCGCCAACCTGGGGATCCAGGCCATGCACGCCCCCAACGCCCACCACTTCCCCCTGCTGCTGGCAGCCAAAGCCGACTAGGCTCGGTCGAGTTCAAAGGCGCGGTGGGCAGCTTGCAGAGCGTGGATTCCCTGCTCCTGTCGCACCACGCAGCTTACCTTGATCTCCGAGGTGGCGATCATCTCGATGTTGATCCCGGCGTCGGCCAAGGCAGCAAAAAAGTGCGCCGCCACGCCGGGATAAATTTCCATCCCGGCACCGACGATGCTCACCTTAGCGATGTCGTGGTCGGCTTCGACCCCCGCCGCCTGCAGTTCCTCGGCCACCTGCCGGCACACGGCCTCAGCCGCCCTGGCCTGATCCTGAGGCACCGTAAAGGCGATGTCGTTACTGGGGATGCCGTTGTGGTAGCCCCGCTGGCTTTGGATGATGGTGTCCACGATAATCCCGGCCTCGGCCAGGCGTCCGAACAGATGGGCAGCCGTCCCCGGACGATCCGGCACCTTGCGGATGCCCAGCCGCGACTGCTTCAGATCCAGGGCAACGCCCCGCACCGGGTGGTCGCTGGGGAGGGGATCCCGGCCAGGGGCTGCCGTGACCCGATGCAAATGGGGAATCACCTGAAACGCCTCCCCCAGCGCCAGGGCGGCCTCCCCAGCCCGCTCGGCAGCCACCACACAGCTCACCTTGATCTCCGACATGGAGATCATTTGGAGATTGATCCCGGCTTCCGCCAGCACTCGAAACATCTCGGCGGCAATGCCCGGGCGACCCATCATCCCCACCCCGGCAATGCTGACCTTGGCCACCGCCTCCTCGACGAGGACTTCCCTACACCCCAGCTCCTGGCCCACCTGCCGCGCCACGGCTGCCGCCTGGGCTGCCTGCGCCCGGCTGACGGTAAAGGCAATGTCGTTGGTAGGGGATCCCTCGGCTGCACTGAGGTGGAGCGACTGCAGGATTAAATCGACGTTGATCCCGGCTGCCGCAATTTCCTGGAACAGTTGGGCGGCAATGCCCGGACGATCCGGCACTCCCACCAGCACCACCTTGGCCTGATCCCGATCCAGCTCCACCGTATCCACTGCCCGGCCCAGCTCAATGCTGCTATCGGCGGGGCGAGGACGGGGAGGAGGAGAAAGAATGAGGGTGCCCTCGGATCCCGCCTGCAAGGGCTCCAGGCTGGAGCGCACCCGCAGCTTGACGCCGTAGTTGCGGGCAATCTCCACCGAGCGGGGGTGGAGCACCTGCGCTCCCAGGCTGGCCAGCTCCAGCATCTCGTCGGCGGTAATCTCTGGCAACAGCCTGGCCTCGGGTACCTTGCGCGGGTCGGTGGTGAAGATCCCCGGCACATCGGTGTAGATCTCGCACAGCTCTGCCCCCAAAGCCACCGCCAAGGCCACCGCCGTGGTGTCGGATCCCCCCCGCCCCAGGGTGGTGATCTCCAGCTCCGCCGGGCTGGTGATGCCCTGAAAGCCGGCCACCACCACCACCTCTCCCCGCTCCAAGTGCTGCCAGAGGCGGTCGGTGTGGATGTGCAAAATGCGGGCCCGGCTGTGATCCCGGGTGGTGACAATGCCCACCTGGGTCGCCGTCAGCGAAACGGCAGGGCAGCCCAAGCGCTGCAACGCCAAGGCCAGCAGGGCAATGCTCACCTGCTCGCCAGTGGAAAGAAGCATGTCCCACTCCCGCAACTGGGCCGGCGTGGTCGGGGATCCCTGCAAGATCTGCTCCGCCAGCTCCACGAGGCGGTCGGTTTCGTCGCCCATGGCCGAGACGACCACCACCACCCGCTGCCCCTGATCCACCGTGTGGGCTACCCGCTGGGCCACGGCTTGGATGCGCTCGATGGAGCCGACGGAGGTGCCGCCGTATTTCTGGACGATCAGGCTGGGTTCCATGAAAGGAAACGAGGTCGGGGGCGGTTTGGATCCTACCTCGATCTAGGCCAGGCCAAGCCAGCTTTGCAAAAATGGCGGCACCGGCAGCAGGATCAGCACCAGCAGCGTCAGCATCCCCAGCCCCAGCAAATCTCGAGCCTCATCCAGCTCAGTGACGTCGTTGAGGGCCGGCTCGTCGGCGCTGGAGATGACAAACAGCAGCAGCGCCCACAACAACAGCCAGGGCTGCACCGTCAGGGCCAGCAGCAGCACCAGCCAGCGGGCTACCCGCCCCACATTGGCCCCCATCTGCTGCCCGTACACCGCATGGACAATGTGCCCCCCATCCAGTTGGCCCACCGGCACCAGGTTAAAGGCAACCACCACCAGGCCCAGCCAGCCGGCAAAGGCCAGCGGGTGCAGATCGATCACCTGCCCCGGCTGCAACTGATCCCCCAGCACCAGGCGAGCCAGAATTGCCAGCAGCACCGAGAAGCGTGGGTCGATGCGATGGAAGCTGATCGGGGTGGGCTGCCCCTCTGGCACTGCCGGAGGATCCCCAGGCACCGAAAAGACCAGCCCCAGCAGCAGCATCACTAAGGCGACCAGGCTGCCTGCCAGCGGCCCGGCAACGGCAATATCAAACAGCACCTTGCGGTTGGGCACCGGCTCTTTCAACTGGATAAACGCCCCAAAAGTCCCCAACACAAAGGGCAC